>CAXUNA010000675.1:0-2316 GCA_964252095.1 uncultured Jatrophihabitans sp.
GTGCGCCGCGCGGGCGCCGCTGGGGGAGGGGTGGCGGGTGCTGGGGCACCCGACCATGCCCCCGGGCGGCGCCATCGCCGTCACCGCCGCGGGCTACCGCGAGCGGACCGCGCAGGTCGCGACCAGCGGGTCGGCCCGGTTCCTCCGGGCCCGCGGCGTGCGCAGCACCAAGGACGCCTCGGCACTGTCGGCCGTCTGGCTCGGGCTCGTCGACTCGCTCGTGACCTGGTGGATCGACCACCCCGAGGAGTCGGCGGCCGCGATGACCGGGCGGTGCGCCCGGCTGATGGCGGCCGTGCTCGTCGAGCCCGGGTGACAGGCACCGGCACGGCGTCGTGATCTCGCGCGAGGCCGCGTCCGGCGCGGGATTCCGCGAGATAACGCCGACGCGGTTTCATGGAGGCATGCCCACGCTCGTCGGACCCGCCGTCCCGCTCGACGTCTGGCGTGGTGACGGCCAACCCACGCTCGTCACCGGCGATCTGCGGGTGCGCCCGTGGGGAGCCGGCGACGCCGAGACGATCGTGCGCGCGTACGGCGATCCCGCGATCCAGCGCTGGCACGTCCAGAGCGTCACGGCGACCGAGGCGGAGCGGTGGATCGACGACCGGCTGCGGCGGTGGTCCGCAGGCACCGGGGCGGACTGGGCGGTGGTGGCCGACGACGGTGCCGTGCTGGGCCGGATCGGGCTGCGGCAGGTCGACCTGTTCGAGGGCGAGGCCGAGGTCGCCTACTGGGTCCTCCCGGAGGCGCGGGGGCGGGCGGTGGCACCGCGTTCGCTCACCGCGCTCACCGAGTGGGCGTTCGCGACCGGTCTGCACCGGATCGCCCTGCGCCACTCGGTCCGCAACGAGGCGTCGTGCCGGGTCGCGGACCACGCCGGATTCGAGCTGGAGGGCACGATGCGGCGCGCCGGGCGGCATGCCGACGGCGACCACGACATGCACCTGCACTCCCGCATCGCGGACGCGGCGCCGACCTCGTGACGATCGCGCAGGAACCCGTGCTCGATAGGGTTTCCGCCTGATCATGACGGCGGGTGGAGGGGGCCTCAGGTCGGCAGCGGCAACGGGAACGCCGCAGGGCTCCGGTGCCCCGCCTCGTCGAAGGCCCGCACCCCGAAGATCACGTTGTCCTTCGACAGGTCGACGGTCGTGCGCCGCACCTTGCCCACCCGGATGACGTGCGTCCAGGTCGGCGACGACGTCGGCCGCCACACCACCTCGTAGCCCGCCACCGACCGGTCGAGGTCCCACACCAGGGTGGTGTCGTTGGTCAGCTGGGTCGTGTCGACAGCGACGTTCGTCGGCGTCGACGGCCCCTGCGCGAGCGACCACATCGCCGCGAGGTTCACCTTCGCGACCCGCGCGGTGTACGCCGGGTCGCAGAACCGCAGCAGGTCGCCGTACTGCACGCCGTCGACCACCCGGACGTCCTGGTGCTGATGGGCGAAGTTCTCGTTCGGTTCGGTGAACCGCGCCGCGGGGTAGCCCGCCTCGATGAACGGCGTGTGGTCACCGCCGCGCAGGTACCGGTCGAGCCGGTAGACCAGCCGCACGTTCATCCCGGTGACCTCGACCCCCGCCGTCTCGTAGACGAACCGGGACAGCTCCCGTCCCAGGGAGTCGTTCTCGCCGCCGACCGCGGCCCGGGCCAGGTCGGCGGCGCGCGGCGCCCCCCGGGTGGCCGGCGCGAACACCCGGCTGCTGAAGGGGTCGCGGGTGCCGTCGTCGGCCGTGCTCGACCCGACGATGTCGTTGGTGAACATGCCCTGGACGTCCACGCCGGCGGCCCGGTACGTCGACGCCGCGAACGTCGATCCGTAGAGGCCCTGTTCCTCGCCCGCCACGGCCAGGAAGACGATCGTCGCGTCCGGGCGCCGGGTCGCCATGACCCGTGCCAGCTCCAGCACGACCGCGACGCCCGGTGCGTCGGCGGTGGCGTTCATGACGTCGGTGACGCGGGAGTCGTAGTGACCCGAGACCACGTACACGCGCGAGGGATCCGCCGAACCGGTCAGGGTCGCGCGGACGTTGCTGATGCGCGTCGCGGTGGGGATGCGGTCGGCCGGCTGCTGCACGTACGACGGGACGTCGACCACCATCCGCCCGTGCGACGCTGCGGCGAAGCTCCGCATCCGACCGGCGATCCAGTCCCGGGCGGCGCCGATGCCCCGGTGGGGGTCGGTCTGGGTCGACAGCGTGTGCCGGGTGCCGAACCCCACCAACGTCGCGATCGTGGCGCGGATCCGGGCCGGGTCGATCTCGGCCAGCATCGCCCGCAGTGCAGCGGCGGGACGTTGGGCCCTGACCGGGC
>CAXUNA010000676.1:0-2297 GCA_964252095.1 uncultured Jatrophihabitans sp.
GCCCACAGCCGGGCGGTGCCGCGCAGCACCAGCCGCAGGCCGTCGGCCCGGGGCTGCACGAGCGCGAACGACGGCATGACCGCGCCGAACCCGGCGGCGATCGCGAGCAGGTCGTCCACGTCGGCCCCGGCCGTCGTCGCCTGCCCCCACCGGACGAAGACCGCCGACTCCGGGTCCGCCTCGACGATCGACGCGCAGACCGGGCCGACCACCGCGAGCCAGTCCCCCGGCGCGTACCACCCGTGCGGCGCGACGCCGATCACGGGCCGGGCACCGGCAGCGCACTGCGGGGAGCGGTGTCCTCGTCGAGGTAGTCGGTCGACGCGGTCTCGGCCAGCACCACGGTGACGTTGTCCCGCCCACCCGCGGCCAACGCGGCGGCGACGAGCGCGTCGGCGCCGGCCTGCGGCTCGTCGACCGTCCGGAGGACCTCCGCGATGGCGGCGTCGTCCAGCTCGCCGGTGAGGCCGTCGGAGCAGACGAGGAACCGGTCGCCCGGCCGCGGGGAGAGCACGACCACGTCGACCGCGGGCGCGACGGCGCTCCCGATCGAGCGGGTGATGACGTTGCGCCCGGGGTGGACCCGCGCCTCGTCGGCCGTCAGCCGGCCCGCCGTCACGAGTTCCTGGACCTCGGAGTGGTCGACGGTGACCGGCGTCAGCGCGCTGCCGCCCCACCGGTAGACCCGCGAGTCGCCGACGTTGAACACGGCCAGGTGCGTCACTCCCCCGACGTCGATCACCGCGACGCCCGTGAGCGTCGTGCCCATGCCCGCGAGCGACGGGTCGTCGCCGGCCCGGCGCAGGACGGCCTCGTTCGCGCGGGCGACCATCGCCACCACGTCGGCCGGCCCGGCGACGTCGTCGGTCCCGAACTGCGCGCAGGCCTCGACCGCGAGCGCGCTGGCCGTCTCGCCCCCGGCGTGACCGCCCATCCCGTCGGCGACGGCGACCAGCTGCGGCCCGACGAAGTAGCGGTCCTCGTTCCCGGAACGCACCAGGCCGGTGTCGGTGGCGGCGCCCGCGGTGAACCTCATGCCGCCACCCTGCCAGCGACGGCGACAGTTCTCACGCCGGACCCTCGACCGGGGAAGCGGGTCGAGGGCCTCGCTAACCTCTCCGCAACCTGACGTGACGACCGGGAGCCTGCCGTGCCGACCCTCCTGCGCCCGATGCGCGGCCGCGACACCAGCGAGCACCACCGGGCGTCGACGCCGTTGGAGCTGTTCTTCGACCTCACGTTCGTGGTCGGGGTGTCGTTCGCCGCCGAGGGTTTCGCCCACGAGATCGCGATCGGCGACGGCCGCCACGGCCTCGTCGTCTACCTCATGGTGTTCTTCGCGATCTGGTGGGGCTGGCTGAACTTCACCTGGTTCGCCTCGGCGTACGACACCGACGACTGGCTCTACCGGTTGGTCACCCTCGTGCAGATGTCCGGGGCGCTCGTGGTCGCGGCCGGTGTGCCGCGCGCGCTGGAGCACGAGGAGTTCGGCGTCGTGGTCGTGGGGTACGCGATCATGCGGCTCGCCGTGGTGTTCCAGTGGCTGCGGGCCGCGCGGTCCGACCCCGAGCACCGCAGCGTCGCGATCACCTACGCGGCGACGATCACGGTGGTGCAGGTGCTCTGGGTGCTGCGCCTGCTGCTGCCCGGCGGCATCGGGCTGATCTCGTTCGTCGTGCTCGTGCTGGCCGAGATGGCGGTGCCGATCGTCGCCGAACGCACGCAGACGACGCCGTTCCACACCGGCCACATCGCCGAGCGGTACGGGTTGTTCACGTTGATCGTGCTCGGCGAGGGGGTGCTCGCCACCGCCAAGTCGATCGTCGCGGCCATCGACGAGGGCGAGCACGTGGCGCAGCTGGTCGTGCTGGCCGCGTTCGGGCTGGTGATCGTCGCGGGCATGTGGTGGGTGTACTTCCAGGTCGAGTCGGGCGACCGGCTCGGCACCCCGCTCTCGACGTTCGTCTGGGGGTACGGGCACTTCCTCGTCTTCGCCTCGGCCGGCGCGGTCTCGGCCGGGCTCGAGGTGCAGATCGAGCACCTCAGCGGGGCCAGCGAGGCGTCGGACGTCGTGGCCGGGTTGTCGCTCGGCCTGCCGGTCGCGGTGTTCCTCGCGGTCGTGTGGTTCATCGTGATCCGACCGGCGGTCCGCGGCGTCGCCTCTGCCGCCTGCCCGGTGGTCGCGGTGCTCGTCGCCGTGGCCGGGGCGTTGCCCACTGCACCGCTCGTCACGACGGCCGTCATCGGGGTGCTCGTCGCGGTCCTGGTCGCCGTGCTCGTCGTCGGCACCCGCGCCG
>CAXUNA010000677.1:0-2294 GCA_964252095.1 uncultured Jatrophihabitans sp.
GGACCGACCGGGCGACGGCGATCGCGGTGACGGCGGTGGCGACGCGCCGCGGCACCGCGCTCACGAGCCCGTGGCTCAGCTGGTCAGCTTGGGGTACGGCGAGTCGGCGTTGGCGCCGATGCCGTAGGAGCCGGTCTGGGCGCCGTCGGTGAGCGCGAGGACGGTCGAGATCTGCCCCATCGCGGCGTCGGCGTTGTCGACCGTGGAGATCGTCTTGTCGAGCGTGCCGTCGGCGCGGATGTCCGCGACCACGCCCGGCGCGACGTCGGAGGCGGCGTCGCCCGCGACCACGACCGTCGCCTTCTGCTGCTGGAACGCGCTCACGAACGTGGCCTCGGACTTGCCGACCTGGTCGTCGCCGGGCGTCCCGGTGCCGATGACCGCCACCAGCGTGGCCGGCGTGACCTTCGCCGAGCCCGGGACCTGGAGCATCTGCAGCGAGGTGAACGCCGAGACCGTGGTCGCGAGTTCGTCGTCGCTCGCCTGCCCCGTGAGCACGAACGCGAGCAACGCGGCGCCGAGGGTCACGGCGTCGTCGGTGCCGGTGGGCAACTGGAACTTGCTGGGCTGCGTGCCGTTAGTGACCAGGGACTTGATGTCGGCGGCCCGGGCGGTGTTGAAGAAGTCGCCGGTCATCGTGACGTTGCCGGCGACCGAGCCGCCGGCGGCGGCGATCTGCTTGCTGATCGCGCCCTCGACCGAGGAGCTGGCACCGGGCAGGGACACGACCAGGACGCGCTTGTCCTTGAGGGTGTCCTTGACGACCAGCGGACCGAACTGCGCGACGAACGAGTCGGCGTCGCCGTTCTGCGACTGCGCGGCGTCGAGTTGCTGCTGCAGCTTGCTGCGGTCGCTGTTGGCCGTGTCGACGCGCTTGCGCAGGTCGTCGGTGATGGGGCCGTTGAGGGCGGTGGTGCCGACGACGATCCCGAGCGCCAGGGCCAGGAAGACCGCGACGATCGAGACGACGTGGTAGCGGAAGGAGATCACGAGAACAGGCCCTGTACCCAATCGATGAAGCGGTCCCAGTCGGCGCCGATGACGTCGAGGTAGGTCTGACCCGCGGTGGAGACGGCGATGGCGGCGCCGATCGCGATGAACGCGGCGAGCACGAGCACCACGAGCGACCAGGAGGAGATCCGGCTGCGGTACAGGCGGTTCACGCCCTTGGCGTCGATGAGCTTGCCGCCGAGCCGGAGCCGGGTGAGGTACGTCGAGGCGGCACCGCCACGTCCCTTGTCGAGGAACTCGTCGAGACCGCTGTGGGTGCCGACCGCGACCACCAGGCTCGCGCCCTTCTCGTCGGCCAGCAGCATCGCGATGTCCTCGCTGGTGCCGATGGTCGGGAAGGTGACGGCGGTGATGCCGAGGTCCTGCACCCGGGCGAGGCCCGGGGCCCGGCCGTCGGGATAGGCGTGCACGATGACCTCGGCGCCGGACTTCAGCACCTCGTCGCCCACGGAGTCCATGTCGCCGACGATGAGGTGCGGCTTGTGCCCGGCCTCGCGCAGGGCGTCGGCGCCGCCGTCGACGCCGATGAGGATCGGGTGGAACTCGCGGATGTAGTTCTTCAGCGCGCGCAGGTCGGCCTCGTAGTCGTAACCGCGCACGACGATGAGCACGTGCCGGCCCTCGATGCGGGTCCTGATGTCCGGCACGCCGACGCCGTCGAGCAGCAGGGCCCGTTCGCGGCGCATGTACTCGATGGTGTTCGCGGCGAACGCCTCGAGCTGGCTGGACAGCCCCGCCTTGGCCTCGACCATGAGCCGGGCGACGGACTCCTCGTCCTGCACCGCGCCGACCGCCACCGGCTGGTCGCCGAGGTAGACGGTGTCGCCCTCGATGCGGATCCGGCTGCCTTCCTTGACCGCCTTGAAAATCCCCTCACCGACGTTGTCGAGGAGCAGGATGCCGTGCTCGACCAGCCGCTCCGGGCCGAGGTTGGGGTACCGGCCGGTGATCGACGGCGACGCGTTGACGACCGCCGCCGGCCGGGCGGTGACGAGGGTGTCGGCCGCGACCCGGTCGAGGTCGGCGTGGTCGATGACCGCGATGTCGCCGGGGTTGAGTCGGGTGACCAGCCGCTTGGTCCGACGGTCGAGCCGCGCGGTGCCCGAGACGCCGGCCTCGGTGTCGGAGCGCCGGCGCAACGTGCCTGCGAGCTTCATGGGCGCCCATGCTGCCATCCGGCGGCGCCTGCGCCGGGTTTCCACCGGTGCGCCGGGCGCGTCGCGGCCGGCAGCCTCCGGCGCGGCCGGGACGTGGCCGGGGGACGCGACGGGCGTCGACGGAGT
>CAXUNA010000678.1:0-2288 GCA_964252095.1 uncultured Jatrophihabitans sp.
GCCGCGGCGGTAGGCGAGCGCCGCGGCGAAGGCGATCGAAGCGTTGAAGAGCTGGATCGCGCGAGAAGGCGGCGTCGTGTGGCCGATGATGAGCCAGAGTGCCGACCCGATCCGTCGGTCCAAGCCGGCCGTCGTCGAGGCGCTCGCGCTCTACCACGTGTACCGGCGCGACCTGGCGTTCATCGGCGCCAGCGAGATGCGCAGCCTCGACGCGCGTGGCCGGCGTCGGATCGCCGCCCTGCGCTCGGACGTCCAGCGGGTGCTGGACACCGAGGTCGACGCCGCTCTCGCCGCGCCCGACGCCGGTCCCGGACCCGGACCCGGCGCCGCACGGCTCGCCACCCGGGCGGTGGCGACGATGTGCACCTCGCTGCCGCAGTGGTTCCGCGTCGGCGGGGCGATCACGTCGGAGGAACTCGCCGTCCAGTACGCGGCCCACGCCCTCGCCCTGCTCGGCCTGCACCGGTCGGACACACTGCCGGCATGACGGTTCCGGTGATCGAGGGCGATCCGACGCTGCCCCCCGGTTTCGCGCACCCCCACGCCTCCGAGGAGGCCCGGGCCGTGGCCGAGCGGGGCACGATCCTGCGGGTGCAGGTCGGGTCGGGTGTGCACGGGACCTCCGTGGAGGGTCAGGACGACCGCGACGAGATGGGGATCTGCCTCGAACCGCCGGAGTTCGTCACGGGGATCGCACGGGTGCCGGCGGGCACGGAGGCGGACGGACACACGGTGCCGTTCGAGCAGTACGAACGGCACACGGCGTGGGACCGGCCGGGCGGTCTCGCCAACCGTTCGGGGGCGGGTGACCTCGACGTCATCGTCTACTCGGCGCGGAAGTGGTGTCGGCTCGCCCTGGGCGGCAACCCGACCGTGCTGCTGCCGTTGTTCGTGCCCGACGACGAGGTCGTGGTCCGCACGGCGGCCGGGGCCGAACTGGTCGCCCACGCCGACCGGTTCGTCTCCCGCCTCGCCGGTGACCGCTTCCTCGGATACCTGGACTCGCAGCGCGCGGCCATGACGGGGGAGCCCGGCGCCCACACCAACCGTCCCGAGCTGGTGGCGGTGCACGGGTACGACACCAAGTTCGCGATGCACGCGCTGCGGCTCGGGGTGCAGGGCGTGGAGCTGCTCGGTACGGGGCGGATCACGTTGCCGATCCCGGAGCCGTGGTTGACCTACCTGCGCGCCGTGCGCCGTGGCGAGGTGCCGCTCGCCGAGGTGGTCGCCGCCGTCGACGAGGTCGCGGGGGAGCTGCTGCGTCTCACGGCGTCGTCGTCGGTGCCGGACCGCCCGGACGCCGGCTGGGTCGACGCCTGGCTGCACCGCGCCCATCTGCAGTTCTGGGTCAGTACTCACCCTTGATGACGAAGTACGACCCGCGGATCGTGCCCGCGAGCTTCGACTTCTGACGCGCGAACTTGAACGCCCCGAGCTCCTCCGGCACGTCCATGCCGTCGGACAGCTTGAACCCGACCGCCCGCTTGCCGCCGTCCGCGATCCCGTACATGACGTTGATCGCGAGACCCGATTCGTAGAAGACGTAGGCCATCCGCGTCCCGTCGACCTCGAACGCCGTCGCCTCGAGCGGCGGCGACGTGATCACGATGTCGCGCTCGTCCTTCAAGACCCGGCTGACGAACGCGACGGTGTCCTGCGCCTGCGCCGCCGGCTCCACCTCGAAGACGTGGTCGAACTTGTTCCTGTAGTAGCGCGCCTCGTTGGCCCGCAGGCCCGCCAGGGCGTCGGTCACGGGGGACGATTCCAGCCCCGCGGTGGACACGTTCACGAAGTCGACGGCCACGCCCATGCTCAGTACCTCCACCAGAACTGCGACGGACCGGACGACGGTGTGTGACGCTCGTACGCGATGAGGTTGGTCCGCGTCACGCCGGACAGGGTCATCTGCTCGAGGAAGAAGCGGTACTCCGTGATATTCCTCGACCCCGACCAGTAGTGGCCGTCGATGTCCTTGCCCAGCGTCTGCAGCGCCCAGCGCGGGCGGCCGGAGGCGTCGTAGACCACGACGTTGCCGTCGGCCTGGAAGCGCAGCGCCGCACCGATGTGGGCCGTGTGGGACTGCCCGACCGCCTTGCCGCCGCTGTGGGCCTGGTCGTAGACGACGAAGTTGCCGTCCGTCTGCCAGGCGATGCGGCGGTTGGAGTACTCGTCGTACGCGCACCAGTGCTGGTAGGCCGCGAAGGCGTAGGTCTTCGTCGACGACCACCGGCCGATCAGCGAGTACCCGTGGGGATCGGTGGCGGTGCTGGTGGCGCAGGTGCTGGAGT
>CAXUNA010000679.1:0-2285 GCA_964252095.1 uncultured Jatrophihabitans sp.
CTGCACGCCTTCGGGGCGCTGCCCGGCGTGCAGGTGCGCACGCTCGCCGTCCCGTGGCGGGCCGAACTCCCGACCGAGCGGTGGGTCCGGCTGGTGGCGACGTTCAGCGACCACGCGACGCTCCCGGCCGAGCTGCGCGGGCGGTTGCTCGCCGCGCTCGCCGAGGCGGTCGACGCCGTCGGCGGCGTGGTGGCGATCGACTACACCACGCGCGTGGTGGTCGTGAGCGGTCTGGGAAGCTGATGGACGTGGACCTGTTGACCTTCGCCGAGGCCGCGGCGGCCCAGGGTCTGCCCGTCACCCGCGTCACCCAGCAGTTGCGGGACGGGCACCTCGTGAGTGTGGTCACCGCCGACGGCTCCCGGATCCCCGCCGACTTCCTGCAGGACGGCGCCCCGGTGAAACACCTGTCCGGGGTGGTGCGGCTACTGCGTGACGGCGGCTACCAGGACGCCGAGATCGTCGACTGGCTGTTCCGCCCGGACGAGAGCCTGCCCGGCACGCCGGTGGACGCGCTGCGGTCGAACCGCGGCACCGAGATCAAACGGCGCGCGCAGTCCGCGGCGTTCTGACGCCCCGGGTGCCGGCCGGGCCGCGCTGATGTCGCACCTGCTCTACGTCGGCGTGCTCGCGTTCTGCCTGCTCGGCACCGCGCCCCTCGAGATCGTGCTGCGCGTGCACGTCTACGCCCGCTGGCGCCGGCTGCTGCTCGCACTCGCCCCGACCGCGGTGGTGTTCGTGGTGTGGGACCTCTACGCGATTCACGCCGGGCAGTGGACCTACGAGTCGCGGTGGCTCACCACCGTCGTGCTCCCCGGGCGGCTCCCGTTGGACGAGCTGCTGTTCTTCCTGGTGATCCCGGTGTGCGCGATCCTCACCCTCGAGGCGGTGCGCCGCTGCCGGCCGTCGTGGCCCGTCGGGGACGAGCCGGCGGGCGGTGAGTGGTGAGCTACACCCTGCTGGCCGTGCTCGGCGTGCTCGGCGTCGCGGTGGTCGACCTGCTGGTGCTGCGCACGAAACTGTTGCTGCGCAAGGCCTTCTGGGTGTCGTACGCGATCATGGTGGGGTTCCAGCTCGCGGTGAACGGCGTGCTCACCGGCGTGCCGGTGGTGCGCTACGACCCGGCGGCGATCACCGGCGCGCGTGTCGTGTACGCGCCGGTGGAAGACCTGCTGTTCGGCTTCGCCATGATCGTGCTGACCCTGTCGGTGTGGGTCTGGCTCGGACGGCACGGACCAGTGCGGGACCGGCGACCTCCAGCCGGTCGCGCAGTGGGACGGACACCCGCTCGCTGAACACGTCGTAGTCGCGCTTCTCGATCTCGGCGAGGATCCCGCCGTAGAGGTCGAACGCGGTGCGCAGGCAGTCGCGGCTCACCGGGTCGACCAGGTCGATGCCCGGCGCGGCCGACCGGTAGAGCGCGCGGGCCCGGTCGATCTCGGCGGCCAGCAGGTTGCGGATCGGCTCGTCGACCACCCCCCGCGCCAGCCGCTCCCGGTCGACACCGAACTGCGCGAGCGAGGTCTCCGGCAGGTAGACCCGGCCGCGCCGCAGGTCCTCCGCGACGTCGCGCAGGAAGTTCGTCAGCTGGAACGCGAGCCCGAGGTCGATGGCGTGACTCTCGAGCACGTCCCACCGGGTCCCGACGTCCGCGCGCCCCAGCACCGGCAGCATCTGCAACCCGATCACGGCCGCCGAGCCCCACATGTAACCGCGCAGGTCCTCGTAGGTCGCGTACGAGGTGACGGTGAGGTCGGCGCGCATCGAGTCGAGGAAGTCGGCGAAGTACGTCACCGGGATGTCGAACCGTTGCACCGTGGCGATCGTCGCCCGGACGATCGGGTCGCTGCTCGCCCCCCACTCCAGGTCCGTGAGGACGTCCCGGCTCCACGCCTCGAACGCCGCGGCGCGGTCGTCGGGGTCGCCCTCGGTGCTGTCGACGATGTCGTCGGCGAACCGGGCGAAGCCGTAGAGCGCGTGGACGTGGGGCCGACGGTCGGCCGGGAGCAGCGCGGTGGCGAGGTAGTAGGTCCGGCCGTGCTGCGCGTTGAGGGTGCGGGCCTTGCGGTAGCCGTCACGCAGCGCGGGGTCGGTGATCCCGGCGGCGTCGAGTTCGGACCGGGCGCTCACGGTGCCATTGTCACGGGGTCAGGCCCGGACGTCGCGCCGCCACGCGCTGAACGACCGCACCGCCGCCGGTCGGGGCCGGACGAGCCACGGCCACGGGTGGGTCTCGACGACGTCGAGCCGGGCCGCGCGGCGGGCGTAGCCGGGCACCGGCGCCC
>CAXUNA010000680.1:0-2282 GCA_964252095.1 uncultured Jatrophihabitans sp.
CGGCCTCGGCCGCCTTGCGGGCGGCCTTGCGCTTGTCGTGGTAGTACGAGAACAGGACCGCGCCCTCGAACAGGACCACCATCGGCACGGCCATCGCGCACATCGTGAACGGGTCGGTGGTGGGGGTCGCGACCGCGGCGAACACGAAGATCGCGAAGATGCCGATCCGCTGACCGCGTTTGAGCAGCTTGAACGGCAGCACCCCGACGACGTTGAGCATCACCAGCAGCAGCGGCAGCTCGAACGCGGCGCCGAAGATGAGCATCAGCAGCACGACGAAGTTGATGTAGCTGGTGACGTCGAGCGCGGCGTCGACCCCGCTGCCGGCCGTGCCGATCAGCACCGACAGGCCCTTGTAGAGGATCGCGTAGGCGAGCGCGACGCCGCCGAGGAACAGCACGGTCGAGGCCAGCAGGAAGACCCACGTGTACTTGCGCTCGTTCTTCTTCAGCCCCGGCGTGACGAAGGCCCAGATCTGGTAGAGCCAGAACGGCACGGTGAAGATCGCGCCGAGGATCAACGAGACCTTGAGCCGGATCGTGAACCCGTCGACCGGCGCGCGGAAGTAGAGCTGGCAGTTGTTCGGGTCGCTGACGTTGTTGAGCCGGCTGCTCGACGGCAGCGCGCAGTACGGCGCCTTGAGGATCTCGAGCACCGGGTTGTAGAGGAACCAGCCGACGACCCCGCCGATCGCGAGGATCACCAGGATGACGATGAGGCGCCGGCGCAGCTCGCGCAGGTGCTCGATCACCGACATCCGCGCCTCGGGGTTCTGCGTCCGCCGGCGGCGGGGCGCCTTGCTGGCGGTCACGGGCGCGCGCCGGTGTCGGCGGGACGCGGGTCACGCGGATGCGGGAACAGCACGTCCCCGTTCCGGTGCGCGAGGTGTGCGCGGTTCTCCTGGATCGTGACGGCCGTGGCCTGAGCGGTCGCGACCTGGCGCTGCAGCGCGGCGAGGCGGGTCTGCAGGCCCTGCAGCCCCTCGACGTCACGGCCGAGGCGGCGCAGCTTCCAGATGATCTCGTAGGCGCAGAACCCGAGGATGACGAGCGCGAGCACGACGGCTCCGACCCAGGTCCACACCGCCACCGCTCCCACGTCCGACAGGCTATCCGCCGACGGCGCGGACCGCCCCTGACGCCGGGTGAATTCTCCGGCGGCGACGCGTCAGGCGTAGCGCGCGAGCGCGGTGCGGGCCTCGTCCGCCACCTGCTCGGCGAGCCAGCCCGGGTCCAGGACCCGCACCTGCCCGGCCGCGCCGAGCGCCATCGCCCGCACCCAGCCGGGATCGCTGACGCGCAGCGACATGCGCAGGCCGCCGTCGTCGCGGGTGACGAGGTCGCCCGCGTGGTAGTAGTCGGCCACCCACGTGTACGCCGGGCCGACCTCGAGCGTCACGAGCAGGTGTTCCGGTGCCGGTGTGTAGACGCCGCCGTCGAGGTCGGCGAGGTCGCGGGTGACCGCCTGCTCCGGCGGACGGGCGGGTTCGTCGAGGACGTCGATCGCCTCGACCCGGTCGAGCCGGAACGTCCGCATCCCCTCGGCGCGGCGGCACCACGCCTCGAGGTAGGCGTGGCCGTCGAGGTCGAAGCGGCGGAGCGGGTCGACGACGCGGTCGGTGGTCTCGTCGCGGGCGGCGGTCCAGTAGCGCAGTTCGAGGGCCCGGCCGGTGGCGAGCGCCTGGTCGACGGCGGGCGTCACCCGCGCCTCGGTGTCGAGTTCGATCCGGACGTCGGCGCCCCCGGCGAGTTCGGCACCACCGGCCGCCGTCTCGACCTTGGCCAGCGCGCGTTCGACGGCCGCGCCGTCGGTGAGCCCGGGCGTCTCGGCGAGTGTGCGCAGTGCAACGGTCAGGGCGAGCGCCTCGGGCGCGGTCAGCCGCAACGGCCGCCGGATGCCGGCGTCGAAGACCACCGAGACGTCGTCGCCCTCGAAGGACAGGTCGATGAGGTCGCCCGGTCCCTGCCCCGGCAGCCCGCACATCCACAGCAGTTCGAGGTCGCGCTGCACCTGGCCCGGGGTGACGTCGAAATCGGCGGCGACCTCGGCCAGCGGCGCCGACCCCCGCGCCTGCAGGTACGGCACCAGGGCCAGCAGCCGGACCAGGCGGTCCTTCTCGCCGGTCACGCGCGCACTCCCCCGTGCACGGCGAGGGTCGCCTGCAGCACCTCGCGGACGGCGTCGACGACGTCGGGCGGCCCGACGACCTCGACACCGGTCCCGGCCGAGGCGATCTCCCGGGCCAGCCAGCGGGTGTCGGCGAAGTCGACGACCAGCCGGTC
>CAXUNA010000681.1:0-2280 GCA_964252095.1 uncultured Jatrophihabitans sp.
ATCGACGGCCTCGCCGGCGCGCTCGTGGCCGCCGGCCGGGCGATCGGCGCCGGGTACGCCCCGCGCATCGCCGTGGTGTCGAAGGGCCCGGCCGACTCCGCCTGGTGGGAGCACTCGCTCATCGCCCACCACGGTGGCTGGCCGATCGTCACGCCGGCGGAGCTGCGGGTGGTCGACGGGCGGGTGGTGGTGGAGGACGTCGCGGTCGACGTGCTCTACCTGCGCATCGACGGTGAGCTGCCTCCCGCCGCCGTGTGGGAGGTCGCGGCCGTGGGGAACGTGGCTCTGGTCGGGACTCCCGGCGCCGGGGTCGGGGACGACAAGGCGGTCTACGCCTACGTTCCCGAGCTCATCCGGTTCTACCTGGGGGAGGAACCCGCGGTGCGGTCGGTGCCGACCTACCACTGTGTCGACGAGGACTCCCGGATGCAGGTGCTCAGCCGGCTCGACGACCTCGTGACGAAACCGGTCGACGGCTACGGCGGACGCGGGGTCCTCATCGGCCCGCACGCCGGACCCGACGAACTCGCCGAGCGCCGCGCGGAGATCCTGGCCGCGCCGGGCCGCTGGATCGGGCAGGAGCTCATCGCGTTGTCCACCCACCCCACCTTCACCGGCGACAAGCTCGAGCCGCGGCACGTCGACCTGCGGGTCTTCGCGTTCGTGCACGGCACCGACGCGGACGACGTCGAGGTCGCCGACACCGGGCTCACCCGCACCGCCCCCGCCGGCAGCATGGTCGTCAACTCGTCGCGCGGCGGGGGAGCGAAGGACACCTGGATCGTGCGTCCCGCTCCGCTGCTCGGTGGCCTCTGATGTGCGGTATCTGCGGGGAGATCCGCTTCGACGGCTCGTTCGCCGACGTCGCCGCGGTCGACCGGATGAACACCTGCCACGCCGACCGCGGGCCCGACGGCACCGGCACGGTCGCCACCGGCCGGGTGGCGTTCGCCCACCGGCGGTTGAAGATCATCGACCTCGAGGCCACCGGCGGCCAGCCGATGTACGACGTCGAACTCGGCCTCACGATCGTGTTCAACGGCTGCATCTACAACTACCCCGAGCTGCGGGAGACCCTGCGCGACAAGGGTTACCGCTTCTTCTCGACCTCGGACACCGAGGTCATCCTCAAGGCGTACCACGCCTGGGGCACCGGGTGCGTCGACCGGTTCAAGGGGATGTTCGCGTTCGTCATCCACGAGCGTGACTCCGGGCGGGTGGTGCTCGCCCGCGACCGGCTCGGGATCAAACCGATGTACCTCGTCGAGGGTGACGGTTTCCTGCGGTTCTCCTCGACGCTGCCGGCGCTGCTGCGGGCGGGCGGGGTCGACACCTCGCTCGACACCACCGCGCTGCACCACTACCTCTCGTTCCACTCGATCGTCCCGCCGCCGCGCACGATCCTCAACGGCGTCAAGAAGTTGCCTCCTGCAACGATCCGGGTGATCGAGGCCGACGGCACCAGCCGCGAGACCCGGTACTGGGACGCGCCGTTCGCGCGTTCGGACGCCCGCGCGGACTGGGACGTCGAGACCTGGCGGGAGGCATTCCTCGACTCGCTGCGCACCGCGGTGCGGCGGCGGATGGTCGCCGACGTCCCGGTGGGCGTCCTGCTCTCGGGCGGGATCGACAGCTCGATCGTCGTCGCGTTGCTCGCCGAGGCGGGGCAGACCGACCTCGCGACCTTCAGCATCGGCTTCGAGGCCGCCGGCGGCGAGAGCGGCGACGAGTTCGAGTACTCGCGGATCGTGGCGCGGGAGTTCGGCACCGACCACCACGAGATCCGCATCGACGACGCCCGGCTCGTGCCCGCACTCGACGGCTGCGTCGCGGCGATGAGCGAGCCGATGGTGAGCCACGACTGCGTCGCGTTCTACCTGCTCAGCCAGGACGTCTCGCAGCAGATCTCCGTGGTGCAGTCGGGGCAGGGCGCCGACGAGATCCTCGGCGGCTACTCCTGGTACCCGCCGCTCGCCGACGTCCCGCGCGGCGAGGTGCTCGACGCGTACCGGAAGGTGTTCTTCGACCGTCCGCACGAGGGGGTGTTGCAGCTGCTGCAGCCCCAGTGGCAGGCGGCAGGTGACGTGTCCCGGGCGTACGTCGGCGACCGGTTCGACGGCTGGGGCGTGGCCGGTGCCGCCACCTCGGTCGACGCCGCGTTGCGGATCGACACCGAGGTCATGCTCGTCGACGACCCCGTCAAGCGCGTCGACAACATGACGATGGCGTGGGGGCTCGAGGCGCGGGTGCCGTTCCTCGACCACGACTTCGTCGAGCTCG
>CAXUNA010000682.1:0-2272 GCA_964252095.1 uncultured Jatrophihabitans sp.
TGGTCGCAGGTTCGATCCCTGCCGGAGGCGCCGCTTCGGGACACAGCTGGTCGCTTCTCAGCACGTGGTCGCAGGTCTGATCCCTGCCGGAGACGCCGTATGACCAAGCCCCCACGAACATGGCTGAAACGGAACTTTCGGAAGAAGCAATATTCGATACCGCGAGTTTCGAGCAACTTTTTCTCAGATGCTCAATGATCTTGGTCAAATCGCCGAACCCCGTCGAGAGCCCATAAAGCGGGGCTCCCGAATCATGGAAATGATCACTGGCACCTTTTGCCTCACGCCGACTTCACACGGTGGCAGCTACTTCACCTTGTCTTGAACATTGAGCTTAGTGTTTGCTCCTTGTGTGCTCATCTGGCAGCTGCTCACGCAGATCGCGTCCCCCAAGCGTCACTGCCGCATGTGCGGAGCGGAGCCCGCCGCCCGCGCCCGGTGGTGCAGCGCGTCGTGCCGCAACGAGTACCTGGACTTCTACAGCCCCGGTCACTGATCGGGTCACCGGTCCGGGACGGCCCGTCGTGAGGTCACGACGGGCTGTCCGCCCGGCGCGGGCCGACGCGGCTCATCGACTGGCCGTCGCGTACGACGCCAGTGCCGGTTCCGCTGGCACGTGCGGCGCGACGACGACCTGCTGCACGGCCGTCAGACAAGTGCCCACCACGGCCACCGGGTCGTTGCCCGGGACGACGGCCTGACGACACACCGAACGGTCGATCCTCCCCGCCGACGCCGGCCCCGCGTGGGCCAGCGCCTCCATTGCCAGCGCGTCGCCGTCCCGGTCCTGCGCCACCGTCGACAGGCGCTCGGACACGTGGACCGGGCAGATCCCGTGCACGAGCACGTGGCAACCGCCGACGGTGCCCACCCCCGTCGGCGTCCAGCGTGTCGTGGTTCGACGGGTCGAGCGCGTCGAGGTCATCGACGTCCCCGCGGGCTGTCCGGCCGCTCGGGCCGCTGCCGCGTTCGCGGGCGGCGCGGCTGCGAGGACTCCGGCGGCGAGCAGGGCGGTGACGACGCCGGTCCGGGTGTGGCGCCGGGCGGGCGGGCCGTCGTCACGGCGACCGGTCGTGCCCAGTGGGTCCGGAACCGCCGGTTCGGCGTGCCCGGTCGGGTGGTCAGCGCTCGTCGTGCAACGGGAGCGACGCCGCGATCCGGTCGACCTCGTAGGCGAGCTCGACGTCGCTGCGCGTGACCCCACCGGCCGAGTGGGTCGTGAGGGTCGCGACGACGGTGTCGTACGACAGAGCGAGGTCGGCGTGGTGGTCGCGCTCCTCACACAGGGCGTAGAGCTCGCTGATGAAGCGCACCGCCGTGGGCGCGTCGGCGAACCGGATCTCGCGGGTCAGGGCGGCGGGCGAGCCCGACCAGTCGGGGGCGAGGTCGGCGAGCGCAGCGGTGACGGACGTGGGGTCGAGCAGGTCGGATGCGGTCACGTCCCCGGTGTGCCCACCCTCGTCGCGGTGACGCGCGGGCAGGGCAGGCGAGCGAGGGGCATAGGGTTCCGGGCGATGAACGACCGACTGGTGTGGATCGACTGCGAGATGACCGGCCTCGACCTGGCGCACGACGCGCTGATCGAGGTCTCGGTCCTGATCACCGACGGCAACCTCGTGCCGCTCGACCCGGGCATCGACATCGTCATCCACACCGACGACGTCCTGCTCGACGGGATGGCCGACGTGGTGCGGGACATGCACGCGCATTCGGGCCTCACCGAGGAGGTGCGCACCTCGACCGTCACGCTCGCCGACGCGCAGACCCAGGTCCTGGCGTACGTGAAGCAGTTCGTGCCCGATCCCCGCACCGCGCCGTTGTGCGGCAACTCGATCGCCACCGACCGCGGGTTCCTCGCCCGCGACATGCCGGAGCTCGACGAGCACCTGCACTACCGGATGATCGACGTCTCCTCGATCAAGGAGCTCGCGCGCCGCTGGTTCCCCCGCGTGTACTACGCACAGCCGAAGAAGGGCCTCGCCCACCGCGCGCTCGCCGACATCCTGGAGAGCGTCCGCGAGCTCGAGTACTACCGACGGACCCTGTTCGTCCCCGACCCCGGACCGACCTCCGAGCAGGCCAACACCGCGGCCGACGCGGTCGTGGCCGCCTGGGCCGATCAGCTGTCGGAGGCGTCCGGCTAGACTGCTCGCTGCTGTCCTGACTCCGGTCCGGACGGCGATGGTGGGTGTAGCTCAGTTGGTAGAGCACCTGGTTGTGGTCCAGGTGGTCGCGGGTTCAAGTCCCGTCACTCACCCCATCAAGACCTGGT
>CAXUNA010000683.1:0-2270 GCA_964252095.1 uncultured Jatrophihabitans sp.
ATGCGGTCGGCCTCGGCCGCGGACGTGTCGAGCAGGACGATGGCGGCGCGCGCCAACTCGGTGCCGTCCAGTGTTTCGAGCGCGCCCTGCACGCCCGGCGGGTCGCGCAGTGCGGCGATCTGGGCGAGCGTCACGCTTTCCGCCTGCCCGGCCTCGCGCGCGGCGAGCACCGCCGGGAGCACCCCGCGTACCGGCCGCAGCGCACCGTCCAGGCCGAGTTCGGCCAGCCACACGGTGGTCTCGAGCGCGGTCGCGGGCGCGACCTCGCCCCCGGCGGCGCGCACCGCGAGGGCCAGGGCGAGGTCGAGGTGCGAGCCGGTCTTGGGCAGGTCGGCCGGCAGCAGCGCGACGGTGATCCGCCGGTTGGGCCAGCCGATGCCGGCGTTCGTGACGGCCGCGCGGATCCGATCACGGGCCTCGGTGATCGACGTCCCGGCGAGGCCGGTGAACGCGAGGGTGGGGATGCCGTTCGACAGGTCGGCCTCGACCCGCACCGTCTGACCGGACACGCCCCGCAGCACGACCGTCGAGGTCGCGGCGACCGCCATCAGAACGCGGCCCGGACGTGGCGCAGCGTGGGGACGCCGGCGGGTGGGCGCAACACGGCCACGACGTCGAACCGCAGGTCCGGCGCGCGGGTACCGGGGTGCTCGGCGAGGTAGCGGTGGGCGAGCGCCTTGATGCGCTGCGACTTGCGCCATCCCACCGCCTCGGCGGGATCACCGAACGTGGTCGAGGTGCGGGTCTTCACCTCGATGAACGCGAGACACGGCCCCTCGCGCGCGACGATGTCCAGCTCGCCGACCTCGCACCGCCAGTTGCGGTCGAGGATCTCCAGCCCCGCCGCGGTGAGGTACCGCGCGGCGACCGCCTCACCCCACCGACCCGTCTCGTCCTTCGCTCGCATGCCCCGAAGCCTCGCCGCGTGGAGCGGGTGGCAGCAGGGGGATCTGCGATCTGTGGACGACACGCGGGGCTGTGGACAGCCGCGCGGCGTGCACCGCGTTCCTGGTACGAGGCGAGCTCAGTCGCGCGGGAGTTCGAGTTCCGGCTTGTCGAGCTCCTCGATGTTGACGTCCTTGAACGTCACGACCTTCACCGTCTTGACGAAGCGCACCGGGCGGTACATGTCCCACACCCAGGCGTCGCGCATGGCGACCTCGAAGTAGACCTCGCCGTCGGCGCTGCGCGGGGTCAGCTCGACGTCGTTGGTGAGGTAGAACCGCCGCTCGGTCTCGACCACGAAGTTGTACTGCGCGACGATGTCGCGGTACTCGCGGTAGAGCTGCAGCTCCATGTCGGTCTCGTAGTTCTCGAGATCCTCAGCGCTCACGGTGCTCCGTCACGTCCACAGTTCGGCAGGTCGGGTGGGCCGGCAGGGTCAGCCGGCGGCCAGCAGGTCGTCACCATCATCCCCCACGAAGTCCTCGACCGGTGCCACGCCGTCCAGCTCGACCGGGAGCGGCGCCAGCCCGGCCGCGGCCCGCCGCACGTTGACGTACCGCTGCCGGTGCTGCTCGCACGGTCCGTGCGCGGTCAGTGCCGCGGTGTGCTCGGCCGTGACGTAGCCCTTGTGCCGCGCGAACTCGTACTGCGGGAACCGCTCGTGCATCGCGGTCATGATCCGGTCACGCGTCACCTTGGCGAGGATCGACGCCGCGGCGACGCAGGCCACCGTGGCATCGCCCTTCCACACCGCGGTCGACGGCGCGGCGATCCCGGGGACCGGGAAGCCGTCGGTGAGCGCGTAGTCGACCCGGACGTCGAGCGCCCCGATCGCCCGCCGCATGCCGGCGAGGTTCGCGACGTGCAGGCCCCAGGCGTCGATCTCGGCCGCCGGGATCACCACGACCTGGTGGGCGACGGCCTTGCGGACGATCACGTCGTACAGCCGCTCCCGCGTGGCGGCGGTGAGCGCCTTGGAGTCGTCGAGGTCGGCGACGACACCGCGGCGACCCGCGGGCAGCACGCACGCCGCGACCACGAGCGGTCCCGCGCACGCCCCGCGACCGGCCTCGTCGGCACCGGCCACCACGTCGAAGCCCGCACGTCGCAGGGCCGCCTCGTAGGCGTACAGGGGTTCGATCCGTGGCCACATCGCCCGCGGGACGCGGAACGGGACGGCCGCGACCGGTTTGCCGACGCGACGTCGGCGGACGGGTCGGCGGGCGGTGCCGGAGCGCGGTGAGGGACGTGCCATGACCCGGCGAGGTTACGCCCGGGGACGGGCCGCCGGACGGCCGCGCCGGAGCCGACGACGGGCCCGGGAG
>CAXUNA010000684.1:0-2258 GCA_964252095.1 uncultured Jatrophihabitans sp.
CCGCGGCGGCGGCGGCCGCACCGCCCGGCCGGGCCACCACGACGATCGCCCTGCCCGACGGCATCCAGCCCGAGGGCATCACGTCGTCCGGATCCACCTACTGGGTCGGCTCACTGAACGACGGCCGGATCGTCACCGGCGACCTCCGGGCGAAGCGCCCGTCCCGCGTGCTGCTGCCGGGCGCGACCGGACGCCAGCTGCGCGGCCTCGCGTTCGACCACCGCACCGACCTGCTCTGGGCGGTGGGCAACGTCGGCACGGTCGCCCACGTCTACGCGGTCGACACCCGCTCGGGCCGGATCGCCCGCGACACCGTCGTCCCCGGCGGGGTCTTCCTCAACGACCTGGTCGTGACGTCGACCGCCGTGTGGGTCACCGACTCGCGGGTGGCGCGGCTGACGAAGCTCACGCTCGCCCGCAACGGCCGGCCGACCGCTGCGGCCCCGACCTTCCTGTCCCTGGGTGGGGCGTGGCCCGGCGGCGAGGCAGCGGGCAACGCCTCGAACGGCATCCGCGCGCTCGACGACCGGCGGGTGCTGCTCGACCACAGCGGCGTCGGCGGGCTGTGGAGTGTCGACCTGCGCACCGGCACGGCGAGCGCCGTGCCGGTCACGGGCGGCCCGGCGATCACCGGTGGCGACGGCCTCGAGCGTCGCGGCTCGCCGCTCTGGGTGGTCCGCGGCGTCTCGGACACCAGCGTCTCGCAGCTCCAGCTGCGCGTGAGCGGGAAGGCGGTCACCGCGCGGTACCAGCGCACGCTCACCGCGCCCTCGCTCGACGTGCCCTCGACGGCGACCTTCGCGCACGGCGCGCTGTACGCCGTCAACGCGCGGTTCGGCGTCGCCTCCCCGGCCACCGCGACGTACGCGATCACCCGGCTCGCGGCCCGCTGCTGAGGCTCAGCGCCGCAGTTCCGGTGCCAGGGTCGTCGTGACCGTCGCATCCGGCGCGAGCCGCTGGGTGACGTCGGTCGGCGACCGCACCTCGGTGCGGGCGTCGAGACCGGGTGCCACCCGGAGCACGGTGGTGAGCAGCTTGGCGCCGGCGTGCATGCCGATCCAGCCGCGCAGGGCGGGGTCGGCGAGGTCGAGGTCCTGGCGCAGCAGCGGTACGCCGTCGCGGCGCACGTCCCACCGCAGCACCACCCGGCCGGCGGGTTCGCCGGAACGGCCGAGCACGACCGTCTCGCGCCAGGTAAGGGCGGCGTCGGCGGCGAGGTCGACCCGCACCCCCACCTCGACGTCGGCGTTCACCGCGACCACCAGCGCCCCGGGGTCGGCGTCGAGGATGGCACCGGCCCCGACGTCCATCTCGTAGCGCACGCGTGCGGTGGGCCGACCCGGGACGCCACCCTGCGCGATCTGGGCGCCGGCGGCCTGCAGCGTCGCCCGCGCCCCCGGCGAGACGGTCAGGGACAGCGTGAGGTCGTCACCGGGCAGCGGGCCGGCCGCCGTACCGACCACGCACAGCGCGCAGGTGTCGGGCTCCCGGGTGCGGATCTGCCGGACCGTCAGCGGCGGCTGGCAGGCGACGCTCGCCAGCCGGCCGCCGGGGTCGACGCCCACGGTGCTGCGGGCGTGCACGCCCGTTACGCCACGGGGCCGGCGAGTTAGTGCACGCCCTGCCGCACCCAGGCCGCGACGGCCGTCGCCTGCGGGTCCTGCGCCAGCGACGTGAACAGCGTCGGCCGGCCCTCGCGCACCGCCGCCGACTCCCGGTCCATGACGCCGAGATCGGCACCGACCAGTGGCGCGAGATCGGTCTTGTTGATCACCAGTAGGTCGGAGCGGGTGACGCCCGGGCCGCCCTTGCGTGGCACCTTGTCCCCGCCCGCGACGTCGATGACGAAGATCTGCCGGTGCACCAGGCCGTAGGAGAACGTCGCGGTGAGGTTGTCGCCGCCGCTCTCGACCAGCACGAGGTCGAGATCGTCGAAGGTCTCCTCGAGTTCCTCGACGGTGTCGAGGTTGGCGCTGATGTCGTCGCGGATCGCGGTGTGCGGGCACGCCCCGGTCTGCACGGCCCGGATGCGCTCGACCGGCAGGACCCCGGCCCGACGCAGGAACTCGGCGTCCTCGGTCGTGTAGATGTCGTTGGTGACGACCGCGACCGAGAGCTCGCCCGCGAGCGCCCGGCACAGCGCCGCGACCAGCGCGGTCTTACCGGAACCCACGGGGCCGCCGATACCGATCCGCGGCACCCGGGCCCCCACCGGCGCACCATGCAACGGTTCGTGCGGGTGGGCACCGGTGTCGTGG
>CAXUNA010000685.1:0-2256 GCA_964252095.1 uncultured Jatrophihabitans sp.
GGGCGGTGGCGCCACCCAGCTGATGTTCATGCTGCCGATGATGTTGGGGGTGGGCGCGATGTCGTTCACCTACATCGGCCGCTCGGGCGGGCCCCTGACGTACGTGTTCGCCGCGCTCTACGGGAGCGCGATGATCGGCATGGTCGTCATGTCGATGTCGCGGGGCGGGATGGCCAAGAAGGCCCAGGTCAACGAGGAACGCCGCGACTACCAGCGCTACCTCGGCGGGCTCCGCCAGCAGGTGCGCGACGTCGAGGAGGCGCAGCGGCAGGCGCTGTCCGCGCAGCAGCCCGACCCCGCCGACCTGTGGGCGCTCGTCGACGGCCCGCGGCTGTGGGAGCGCCGGCGGCACGACCCCGACTTCGGCCGGGTGCGGGTCGGCACCGGCCCGCAGCGGCTCGCGACCCCGCTGAAGGCGCCGCAGACCGCACCGCTCGAGGACCTCGACCCGGTCAGCTCCACCGCCCTGCGTCACTTCATCCGCACGTACGCCGCCGTCCCCGACCTGCCGGTGGCGATCTCGCTGAAGGCGTTCGCGCTGGTCGGGCTCGCCGGCCCGCGCGCCGACGTCCTCGGTCTCGCCCGGGCGCTGCTCGCGCAGGTCGCGACGTTCCACTCGCCCGCGGAGCTGAAGATCGCGTTCTGCGTCTCCCCCGACCGCGCGCGGGACTGGGACTGGGCCAAGTGGCTGCCGCACGCGCAGCACGCCAAGGCCGTCGACGGCGCCGGGCCGGTGCGCCTCGTCGCGGAATCGTTGCAGCAGCTGGCCTCACTCCTCGGTGACGACCTCGGCGAGCGCCCCGCGTTCGCCAAGCGCACCCCGACCGGCTTCGACGGCCCGCACGTGCTCGTGGTCGTCGACGGCGGTGCGACCGCCGGTGACACCGCGATCGCGCCGGCGGGCGGGCGGTACGGCGTCACGCTGCTCGACGTCACGAGCGAGGTCTCGACCCGGCCGCCGAACCCCATCACCCTCGACCTCGTCGTGCAGCCGTCCGAGCCCGACGCGTCGTCGCGGGTCCCGGCGCTGCGGCTCGGGGTGGTCGGCGAGAACGGCATCGGCTACCTCGGCCGACCGGACACCCTCACCGTCTCCGGCGTGACCGGGCTCGCCCGGCAGCTGACGCCGCGCCACCGCGTCGCCCCGATGGCGACGTCCACCCCGATGTCCGCGACGTTCGGGCTCGCCGGTCTGCTCGGGCTCGGCGACCCCCGCGACGTCGACGTCCGGCAGACCTGGACCCCGCGTTCGGTCCGCGACCGGTTGCGCATCCCGATCGGCATCGACCCCGACGGCCGGCCGGTCGACCTCGACCTCAAGGAGTCGGCCGAGGGCGGCATGGGCCCGCACGGCCTGGTCATCGGCGCCACCGGGTCGGGCAAGTCCGAGCTGCTGCGCACGCTCGTCACCGGCCTCGCCGTCACCCACTCGTCGGAGGCGCTGAACCTCGCGCTCATCGACTTCAAGGGTGGCGCGACCTTCGCCTCGCTCGAGGAACTGCCGCACGTCTGCGCCGTCATCACCAACCTCGCCGACGACCTCGCGCTGGTCGACCGGATGGCCGACGCCATCTCCGGCGAGGTCGTGCGCCGGCAGGAACTGCTGCGCAAGGCGGGCAACATGGCCTCGGTGCGCGACTACGAGCGCGCACGGGAGGGCGGCGCCCCGCTCAACCCGCTGCCCTCGTTGCTCGTGATCATCGACGAGTTCAGCGAGCTGCTCTCTGCGCGGCCGGAGTTCATCGACCTGTTCGTCATGATCGGCCGGCTCGGCCGGTCGCTCGGCATCCACCTGCTGCTGGCGTCGCAACGGCTGGAGGAGGGGCGGCTGCGCGGGCTGGACTCGCACCTGTCGTACCGGATCGGGTTGCGCACCTTCAACGCGTCGGAGTCCCGCGCCGTGCTCGGCGTGGCCGACGCCGCGGAACTCCCGCCCGTGCCCGGCTCGGCGTTCCTCAAGGTCGACGTCTCGACCCTGCTGCGGCTGAAAGCCGCGTACGTGTCGGGGGAACTGCCCCCGCGCGGGCAGGTCGAGCAGCTGCCGGAGACCACCGCACTGGCCGTGCCGTTCCGGCTGCCGCCTGTCGACATCCCCTCGCAGAACAGCGGCCCGACCGTTGCATCTGACAACGGTCACCCGAAGACGTGGGCCGAGGAGGCGATCGCCGCCCGGCCGGGCATCAACGCGCCCACCATCATGTCGGCGCTGGTCGACCGGATGCTCGGTGCCGGCCCGCCGGCCCACCAGATCTGGCT
>CAXUNA010000686.1:0-2252 GCA_964252095.1 uncultured Jatrophihabitans sp.
CGTCGGCGGTGCTGCGGGTGACGGCCTCGACCGGCGAGTTCGAGCACCGGCTGGCACCCCGTCACGGCGAGTTGCTGTGCGTGCTGGCCGCGCACCGTGACGGCCGCAGCGCGGCGCAGCTCTCGCTCGACCTGTTCGGCGAGGCGGGGCACGAGGTCGCCGTCCGCGCCGAGACCTCGCGGCTGCGGCGGGTGCTCGGCGACGTCGTCTGCCCGCGGC
Organism: uncultured Jatrophihabitans sp.; assembly: GCA_964252095.1. GTDB lineage: Bacteria > Actinomycetota > Actinomycetes > Mycobacteriales > Jatrophihabitantaceae > CAXUNA01. The sequence goes on from CAXUNA010000686.1 coordinate 220, forward strand.
CCTACCGGTTCGCCGAGTGGCTGCAGGTGGTGGTGCGCTGGCCGGCCGATCCGGCCGCGTTGCTGCCGTCGTCGACCGCGCCCGCGGTACGCGCGCTGCGCACCGCCGTCACACCTGCTTGAACGACAGCTTCCCGGTGCCCAGGTTTCGGAACACCAGCGTGGGCAACGACGAACCGTCGGCCGCCGTGCGCTTCACGCGGACGTCGGTCCAGCCGTCGTGGTCGACGTCGACCGGCTGCGGGACGTAGGTGACCCCGGAACCGGACGTGTCGTCGATCAGCGCGCGGTGGTTGCCGGTCCGGCCGTCGACCACCGTCACGCCGACGTTGAGGTACCCGAAGAACGAGTGGCCGTCGACGATGTCCAGGCCGGGCCCGTGGTCGAGGTCGGTGAGCGACACCGTGTCCTCCGACGACGGTGAGCTGGTCCAGAGCTGCCTGTAGGTCGAGGCCTTCCCGACGTACACGGAAACGCCGTCGCCCTGGTCGGTGGTCTCCACCAGGTCGCCGTAGCCGTCGCCGTCGAGGTCGCTGCTGGCGAGCGTGGACGGCTGGTACTGGCCGCTGGTGCCGCCGTCGTAGGTCCAGGTCTGCGTGGCGACGGTCCACCGGAAGAACTGCACGGACGGACCGTTCATCGGCGGCACCGACGACCACGTCACGGCGAGCCGCGCCTTCGAGGGCGACGGGCCGGCGACCACGACGCCGAGGTCGGGACAGGCGAGCACCACCATCCCGTGCACCGGCAGCGGGTGGAACGTCCCGGTCGCGTAACCGCCGCCGGCGAGGCCCGCGAGGACCTTGGCCGAGCAGGCGGGCATGACGGTGCCCGCCGAGCCCAGGGTGATCTGGTCGGTGCGGCTGTCGGCGGTGATGTCGCCCTTGATCACCTGGCCGACCTTCGCGGGCGTGACCGCCGTCGCGGCGCCGGCGGGCGTCGCGCCCGCGCCGAGGACGACGCCGAGCACGAGGATCGGGAGCAGGAAGGAACTACGCGGTCGGGACACGTGGCCACCGTTTCGGGGGAGGTCGACACCCCCCGTGCCAACAGCGGTGATCTTGCCGCACCACCCGGTTTCGCGCGCGGCGACGCGGGAAGCGCCCGCGGTGAGGTCGCGGCCTAGCTCGTCGCGAGCGGCTGGAAGTACCACCGCCCGCCCTGCGACCTGTTCAGGTAGCGGTGCACGACGGCCGGGCCGTCGCTCGGGGTCTCGACGACCTGGACGTCCGGGTACGCGTCGTGGTCGATGTCGACGACACTCGCGCTGAACGAGGAGAACTCGTCGCTCGTGGCGGACGCCAGCACCTGCGAGGCGCCCGTCCTGCCGTCGACCACCGCAGCACCGCTCCCGTCACCGAACTCCGACCAGGTGACGAGGATGTCGGTGCCGCCCGCGCGGTTGAGGTCGAAGAACTGCGGGTCCGCCCCGGACGTGAAGGGGGTCTGGTAGAGCGTGTGCCAGCTGGTTCCCTTCCGCCCGAGGAACGCGGTGAAACCACTGCCCTGGTCGGTCTGCTCCCAGAGGTCGCCCCAGCCGTCCCCGTCGAAGTCCTTCGTGAACAGGCCCCCCGGCTGGTACTGGCCGTCGGCCGAGCCGGTGAACGTGGGGACCCCGCCGACGAAGCCGAACACCTGGAGCAGCGGGCCCCCGCCGGCCGGCGCGAACTCGAACCAGGCGACCGCGAGTTGGTTCTGACGCGGGGTCGGGCCCTTGACGACCACGCCCAGGTCCGGACAGACCTCGGTGTCGCCGGGCGCGAGCGTGTCCTGGATCGGCAGGCCGTGGACGACCGGCCCGCCGAACTGGCCGTGACCGATGCCTGCCGTGACCTGCACCGCGCAGACGTCACCGGACGTCTTGTGGACCGAGCCGAGGCTCACCTTGTCGGCGATGCCGTCGCCGGTGAGGTCGCCGACCGCCACCTGTCGCCCCGTGAACGGCGGCGGGGGTGCCGCCGACGCCGCGGGCGCGGCGATCGCGACGCCCGCGCCGGTGAGCGCGAGCGCGGTGACGCCGACGCCGAGGCGCCG
>CAXUNA010000687.1:0-2249 GCA_964252095.1 uncultured Jatrophihabitans sp.
CCTCGCGGCCGCCCACGAGCTCGCCGCTGGCCGAACCCGGCCGGGTGGCGGGTCTGAGCTCGGGCGTCCTGCTCGGCGCGGTCGTCGCCATCGCACTGGTCGGCGTGCTGCTCAGCCTGCTGATCACCCGCCGCCGCGCCCGCTGACCCCGCCCTGGCGGGGCGGGATGTCCCACCGGTGGGGTAGGACAGACGCATGACCGACGCGCCGTCCACCGGATCCACCACCGTCGACACCCCGGGACCGGCGCAGGCCGAGGTCGTCGACCTGCTCTCGCAGCTCATCGCGATCAACACCTCGAACCCCACGCACCCCGAGCGTCCCGCGGCGGAGTGGGTCGCCGCCCGGCTCGACGAGGTCGGCGTCGCGTCCCGGATCATCGAGGCCGCGCCGGGCCGCGCGTCGGTCGTGGCGCGGATCGAGGGGGAGGACTCCTCACGCCCGCCGATGCTGATCCACGGTCACCTCGACGTCGTCCCGGCCGAGGCGTCGGAGTGGAGCGTCGACCCGTTCGGCGGCGAGGTGCGCGACGGGTACGTCTGGGGCCGCGGCGCCGTCGACATGAAGGACATGGACGCGATGACGCTCGCGCTCGTGCGCTCGTGGAAGCGGGCCGGCCGCAAGCCCCCGCGCGACATCGTGCTGGCGTTCGTCTCCGACGAGGAGGCGGGCGGCAAGCAGGGCGCGCACTTCCTCGTCGACAACCACCCGGACCTGTTCGCCGACTGCACCGAGGCGATCAGCGAGGTCGGCGGGTTCTCGATCGCGCTGGCCGACCCGAGCGTGTCGCCGGACCTGCGGCTCTACGCGATCCAGACCGCGGAGAAGGGCCTGGGGTGGCTGCGGCTGCGGGCCGAGGGCCGCCCGGGCCACGGGTCGATGACCCACGACGACAACGCCGTCACCCGGCTGGCCGCCGCGGTCTCGCGGATCGGCGCGCACGAGTGGCCGTTGCAGCTCGACGACTCCGTGCGGCGGTTCCTCGAGCAGGTCAACGCCCTCACCGGGCTCGACATCGACCCCGATGCGCCGGACGACGGCCTGCCGCAGCTCGGCGGCATCGCCCGGATGATCGGCGCGACGCTGCGCAACACCGCGAACCCCACCATGCTCGAGGCGGGGTACAAGGCGAACGTCATCCCGAGCACCGCCGAGGCCGTCATCGACACCCGCTACCTGCCGGGCCGCGAGGACGAACTGCTCGCCACCATCGACGAGCTCACCGGCCCGGGCATCACCCGCTCGTGGGACGCCCGCGACATCGCCGTGCAGACCGACTTCGACGGCGCGCTGGTCGACCACATGGCGGCGTCGCTGCGCGCCGAGGACCCGGGCGCACACGCCATCCCGTACATGATGAGCGGCGGTACCGACGCGAAGTCGTTCTCCGAACTCGGCATCCGCAACTTCGGGTTCGTGCCGCTGCGGCTCCCCGCCGACCTCGACTTCACCGCGCTGTTCCACGGGATCGACGAGCGGGTGCCGGTCGACGCGCTGGAGTTCGGGGTGCGGGTCCTCGACCGTTTCATCGCGGGGATCTGACCGTTGTCCGGAGCAACGATCGGGTGACCGCCCTCGTCGAGCTGGCCACCACGTCCGACGCCGTCGGCGCCACCACCAAGCGGCTCGCCAAGCGGGCCGCCCTGGTCGAACTGTTGCGCCGGGTCGATCCGGCCGACGTCGCCACCGTCGTGGCCTGGCTGTCGGGGGAGCTGCGGCAGCGGCAGATCGGGGTCGGCTGGGCATCGTTGCGCACCGTCCCGGCCGCCGCCGAGCAGCCGTCGCTCACGGTCGCCGGTGTCGACGCCACCTTCGACCGGATCAAGGCCACCACCGGCACCGGGTCCCAGGCCCGCCGGGCCGAGCCGCTTGCCGCGCTGTTCGGCGCCGCCGTGGAGCGGGAGCAGGTGTTCCTGCGGGCGTTGCTCGGCGGCGAGCTGCGACAGGGCGCGCTGGCCGGCGTCATGACCGACGCCGTCGCCGCCGCGGCCGAACTCCCGCTGGCCGACGTGCGTCGGGCGGTCATGCTCCGCGGCGACCTCGCCGCGGTCGCGGCGGCGGCGATGGCCGAGGGCGCGGCGGGGCTGGCGCAGTTCCGGCTGCAGGTCGGACGCCCGATCGCGCCGATGCTCGCCCAGACCGCCACCGACTGTGCCGATGCCCTGTCCCGGCTCGGCGAGGCGGCCGTGGAGTGGAAGCTCGACGGCGCCCGGATCCAGGTCCACCGCGACGGCGACGACGTCGCGGTC
>CAXUNA010000688.1:0-2242 GCA_964252095.1 uncultured Jatrophihabitans sp.
CGGGAACAGCAGCACCGGCAGGGCCGACATCGACCCCGCCCTCACCGCTGCGGCGGGCAGCGGGAGCCCGGCGTCGCGGACGCCCCGCAGCGTGACGACGGCGAGGTTGCCCCCGGCGGACTCCCCGCCGACAGCGATCCGCGCGACGTCGTCGTCCGCCTCGAGCAAGGCGCGGTAGGCGGCGAGCGCGTCCTGCGGCGCCGCGGGATGGGGGTGCTCGGGGGCGAGCCGGTAGTCGACCGTGACGACCCGCAGGCGGGCGCGGCGGGCCAGCTCGGCGGCCAGCCCGACGGACGCCTGGGCGGACCCCATGGCGAAGACCCCACCGTGGAACCACAGCAGGGTGCCGTCGGCGGGCTGCCCCGCGATCCCGACCGACAACGCCCGCACACCGCCGAGGTCGAGCGACGACACGACGACGTCGTCGGGGAGCGGGTGGGCGGTGAGCAACTGGTCGAGGACCACCCGTTGCTCGGCGATGTCGCCCCCGAGGTCGAGGGGCGAGCCGGCCATGAGGGCGTTGATGCTGTCGCGCTGCTGCTGGGACACGGGATTCTCCTGGAGGACGGGGCGGGCTGAGTTGCCGGCAATTACATTAGTCCTAATGATCTCAGCGCTGAGGTCATCTCAGGTGAGGTACTTTGTGGCGCATGGCACAGGCAGGCCCACCGGTCGACGTCCGCCGGGTGTTCGACGACCTGGTGCGGTTCGAGACCGAGCTGTGGAACACGCTCGACGCCCGCCTGGTCGCGGAGTGCGGGGTCACGCTGGGCGCCTTCAACGCGTTGCTGGTGATCAGCCGGACGCCCGACTGCCGCGTCAACGATCTCGCCGCAGCTCTGTCCATCACCGTCGGTGGGGTCAGTCAGGCGGTCGACCGCATCGAAGCCCGGGGCCTGCTCGTCCGGGTCCCGAACCCGGCGAACCGCCGCTCGTCCCTGTTGCGGATGACCGACGCCGGTCGGGAGGCGCTCGAGGCCGCGAGCGGGGTGTTCGACGAGGAACTGTCGGTCTGGTTGGACGTTCCGCTGGGCCGCGCGTCGAGCCGGTTCGCCACGGACCTGTCGACCCTGCGCGCCGCGGCGACCCGCCGCCGGGCCGACGCCCGCAGGAGCACCGCCGACGGACCGTGACCGACACGACCCGGAGGTCGCGTCCGGCCGGTGTCGGGGTTGAACATGTTCAGGCACGGGTACGGAACCAGCACGGCGTCATCGTCCATCGTGGGACGGTCCTGTCGGAGCCGTCCCGACGATCTGACCGAGGTGCGAGACCATGCCACCCGCTGAGACCACCACCGAGGCGACGACCACGTCACCGCAGTCCCGCGTGCCCGCCTCGACGGACGCCGCCGTGGCCGAGACACCACTGCCGGTGCTGCGCGGTACACACACCGCGTTGCGGACCGCCCTGCGCAGAACGCTGTGACCTCCTTTCCGCGCAACGTGTTCTCGCACCGGCGCCGGGAGGAAGGCGCGCCGTTGCACGTGCACCGCACGGCGGCGATGAGCCCGGCCGAGGACGTCGTCCGGTGGTGCGCCACGACGCTGGGCGTCCGGCAGACCTGGCGGGTCAACCTGCGGTACGAGCCCGCCCGCGCCGTCATCACGGTGCACGGTGACGAGCGCGCCGCCACCACGGAACTGCGCCGCATCATCGCGTTGGTCCGGGGCCTCGACCCCGCCGTGATCGACGTCTACCTGCCGGAGTGGCATCCCACGTCGGGCTGACTGTCGCCCGGGTGCCCGTGACCGTCAGCGAACGGCGTCGGGACCGCCGGGTTCGGCGCTGACCTGGTCAGCCGTGTAGGCGACGGGGTGGTCCTCACCGCGCTCGAGGAAGTGCTCGTTCAACGCCTGCGCGATGACGGTGTGCTCGTGCGGGGTGGTCGTCAGCAGGCCGAGCAGGCACGCCTCGACCTCCAGCTGCCCGCCGACACCTCCGACCGACGCGTAGTGAAGCCACAGCGTCCAGTCGGTCAGTCCCGACAGGTCGTACCCGTCGTGCAGGCTCAGGCCGGCGCTCATCCGGACACCGCCGGCCCGCTCGGTCCGCCGCGACGTTCCTGCACCGCGAGATCCACGATGCTGCGCTGATCGCGTCGCGACTGCTCGGCGAACAGCAGGTACGCGTCCTGCTCGCTCACGCCCAGGGCTGCGGCGCGGGCGGCGACGGCACGGCGCACCACGGCGCCACGCTCGAGCGCGGCCGCGGCCAGCCCGGTCGCGGTCGACGCCTCGGG
>CAXUNA010000689.1:0-2240 GCA_964252095.1 uncultured Jatrophihabitans sp.
GCCCGGGCTCGTGCCGACCGGGTGCCTCGTGCCGGCCGGGCTCGGGGACCTCGTGCCGGCCCGGCCCCTCGGCCGCCGCGTGGACCTCGGGTGCCGAGTCCGGCAGCGCGTTCTGCTCCTGCTCGACGGCCGCCGGCGCTCCGTCGTCGTGCACGTACTTCCCGCCGCGGAACAGCGAGGCCACCGCGCCGATGAGCGAGATCGCGATCGCGACGATGAACACGATGACCAGGCCGTGGTGGAACGGACCCGAGATCAACTGGGGGAAGAAGGACTTGCCCGTCAGCGTCGCGGTGTTCGCGCCCTGCAACTGGTCGGCCGGGACGTCGCCCAGCAGCGTCTGGATGGGGTTGTAGCCGAGGAAGGCCGCGAACAGCGAGCCGACCGGCGGCGCCTGCCCGATCTGGTCGGCGATCCCGCTCGGGACGCCCTGGCCGGTGAGCCCGTTGGTCAATGCCTTCGGCAGCGTCGAGCTCAGCCCGATGATCATCAACGTGAAGAAGATGCCGATGGACACGGAGGTTCCGGCGTTGAAGAACGTGCCGCGCATACCGGCGGCCGCCCCCCGGCTCCTGGCCGGGACGCTGTTCATGATCCCGGTGGTGTTCGGCGAGGAGAACATGCCCGAGCCGATGCCGTTGAGCACGAGCAGGCCGGCGAACGCCCAGTAGTTGAAGTCGGTCGGCAGCAGCATGAGGCCGAGGAAGCTCAGCGCCACCAGCACGAGCCCGCCGGTCGAGAACCACTTGGCGCCGAACCGGTCGGACAGCGTGCCCGACACCGGACCGACGATGAGGAACGCGATCGTCAACGGCAGCAGGAAGATGCCGGCGAACAACGGCGTCCGCTCGAAGCTGTAGCCGTGCAGCGGCAGCCAGATGCCCTGCAGCCAGATGATGAGCATGAACTGCAGACCACCGCGGCCGACCGACGCGAGCAGACCGGCGAGGTTGCCCGCGGCGAACGAGCGGATCTTGAACAGGCTCATGTCGAACATCGGGTCGACGACCTTGGTCTCGACGACCGCGAAGACGACGAGCAACGCCGCACCGCCGAACAGGCCGGCGAGGACCAGCGGGTTGGTCCACCCCATGTTGTGGCCGCCGTAGGGCTGGATGCCGTAGGTGATGCCGGCGAGCAGCGCGGTGAGGCCGATCGCGAACAACGCGTTGCCCCACCAGTCGACCCGCGCACTGCTGCGGGTCGCTGTCTCGCGCAGGCTCTTGTAGGACCAGATCGTGCCGAGCAGGCCGAAGGGGACCGACACGAAGAACACGAGGCGCCAGTCGATCGGGGCGAGCACGCCGCCCACGATGAGGCCGATGAACGAACCGCCGATGGCCGCGACCTGGTTGATCCCGAGCGCGAAGCCACGTCGGTTCGAGGGGAACGCGTCGGTGAGGATCGCGGTCGAGTTCGCGAACAGCATCGCGGCGCCGACGCCCTGCACCACCCGCCAGAGGATCAGCCACAGCGCGCCGCCCGCCCCCTTGGCCGGATCGAACACGAGCGCGACGGATCCGATCGTGAACACCACGAAGCCGAGGTTGTAGATCTTCACCCGGCCGTAGATGTCGCCGAGGCGGCCGAGCGACACGACCAGCACGGCCGTCACCAGCAGGAAGCCCATGAGCATCCAGAGCAGGTAGCTGACGTTGCCCGGCTCGAGCGGGTTGAGACCGATCCCGCGGAAGATGTCGGGGAGGCTGATGATCACGATCGACGAGTTGATCGTCGCCATGAGCACGCCGAGCGTGGTGTTGGACAGCGCCACCCACTTGTACCGCGGGTGGTCGGCATCGACGGTCATGCGGCGCTTCTGCGGCGCGAGCGTGGACGAGGTCACGGGGAGTCCTTGCGGTGCGAGACGATTAGTTAGCGGAACTAACGATACCCCCGCACGTCCAGCCCACACCGCGTACGGACGTCTGGTCCGTCACGCCGCCCGCCCGTCGCCACCAGCTGTGCCCGATCGTCGTCGCCGCCGGAGCGCTGCGGGTGGTTGACTTCCGCCCACCCGACAACCCGACCTCTCGCGGACCCGAGGACACACCGATGACGGACGACTCCACCCTGTCCGACCTGCGCGCCGAACTGCTCGCGCTCCGCGCCGAGGTCGCGGAACTCCGCGCCGCGTCGGGAGGCCCCCTGACGCCGGCCCGGACCGAGACCGACACCCCCGCCCGACGGGTCAGCCGCCGCGGTCTACTCGCCGGCGCGGCCGCCGGCGCGGCCGGTCT
>CAXUNA010000690.1:0-2238 GCA_964252095.1 uncultured Jatrophihabitans sp.
ACCGCGACGCGGTCCTCGACCGGCTGGTGCAGGTCGGCGTCCCGGTGCGGCCGTGGCGGTGAGGCAGCTGCCGGCCGTGTCGGTCGGGTCGCTCGCGTTCCGCGCCGCGGTGCCGGTGGGCGCCGCGCTCGTCCTGCTCGCCGGTGACCGCGTGGTGGCGCTGCCGGCGATCGTGCTGGTCGCCGGGGTCGTCGGAGCGCTCGTCCGCCCGGCCCGGATCGGGGCGTGGGCGGCGATCCCCGCCGCCGCGTGGTCGTTCCTCGTGTCCACGCCCGACGACGTCGGGCTGGTGCCGGTGCTGCTCGCGGCGGCCGGCGTCTACCTCATCCACACCGGGACGGCCGCGGCGGCGGCCTGCCCGCTCGGCGCCCGGGTGAGCCGCGACGTCGGGCTGCGGTGGCTCGGGCGTTGCCTGCCGGCGGTGCTGATCACCGCGGTCGTCCTGGCGGTCGACGCCGTCCTCGGCCGCACGCCGGACAACCCGTTGTTCATCACCGTCGCGGGCCTGCTCGTCGTCGTCGCGGTGGTCTCGCTGGTCCGGCTGCTCGCCGCCACGCGCGACGACGCCGCACCCGGTCGTTAGGGTCGGCAGGCGTGAGCAACCTGCCGGGCGTGTCCGAGACCTTCGACCCCGCGGCGTGGCGTGAGGTCGACGGCTTCGACGGGCTGGCCGACATCACGTACCACCGGCACGTCGAGCTCGGCGTGGTGCGCGTGGCGTTCGACCGTCCCGAGGTCCGCAACGCGTTCCGCCCCTCGACCGTCGACGAGCTCTACCGCGTGCTCGACCACGCGCGGATGTCACCGGACGTCGGCTGCGTCCTGCTCACCGGCAACGGGCCGTCGCCCAAGGACGGCGGCTGGGCCTTCTGCTCCGGCGGCGACCAGCGGATCCGCGGTCGCGACGGTTACCGGTACGCCTCCGGCGACTCGGCGGAGTCGTTCGACCCGGCGCGCTCCGGCCGCCTGCACATCCTCGAGGTGCAGCGGCTGATCCGCACCATGCCGAAGGTCGTCATCGCGGTGGTGAACGGCTGGGCCGCGGGTGGCGGGCACTCGCTGCACGCCGTCTGCGACCTCACCCTGGCCTCGGTCGAACACGGCAGGTTCAAGCAGACCGACGCCGACGTCGGCTCGTTCGACGGCGGTTACGGCTCGGCCTACCTCGCCCGGCAGGTCGGCCAGAAGTTCGCCCGCGAGATCTTCTTCCTCGGCGAGACGTACACCGCGGAGGACGGCTACCGGATGGGCACGGTCAACCGGGCGATCCCGCACGCCGAGCTCGAGGCCACGGCCGTCGAGTGGGGACGCACGATCCTCGGCAAGTCGCCCACCTCGCAGCGGATGCTGAAGTTCGCCTTCAACCTGGTCGACGACGGCCTCACCGGCCAACAGGTCTTCGCGGGCGAGGCCACCCGGCTCGCCTACATGACCGACGAGGCGGTCGAGGGGCGCGACGCGTTCCTCGCCAAGCGCGACCCCGACTGGTCCGGTTATCCCTACTACTACTGAGGAATTCCTGCGTTGCACGCCGTCACGATCGAGGCGACACCGGCGTCGCTCGACGAGGTCCGGACCGTCCTGCGCGCCGCGCTCGACGGCGGGCCACCGCTGCTCCCGTTGCCGGCCGAGGCGCCCCTCGCCGCGACGCTGACGGAGGTCGCGCGGCCCGACGAGCCGTTCGACGACGTCGCGCTGCTGGTGCCGACGAGTGGATCCACCGGAACCCCCAAGCTGGTCGAGCTGTCCGCGGCGGCGTTGCGCGCCTCGGCCTCGGGCACGGAATCGGCCCTGGGCGGACGAGGTCAGTGGTTGCTCGCGCTGCCGATGACCCACGTCGCCGGTCTGCAGGTGGTCTCCCGCTCGCTGCTGGCGGGCACCGATCCGGTCGTGCACGGTCCCGGCCGGTTCGACGAGCACTCGTTCGCGGCCGCCACCGCCCGGCTCGCCGGCGCCCGGCGGTACACCGCGCTGGTGCCGACGCAGCTGCAGCGGCTGCTCGGTTCGACGGTCGGGGTGGACGCCCTGCTCACCTTCGACGCCGTGCTGGTCGGCGGCGCGGCCACCCCGCCGTCGCTGCTCGCGGCCGCCCGGCAGGCGGGCGCGGCGGTCGTCACCACCAACGGCATGAGCGAGACCGCCGGGGGATGCCTCTACGACGGCCACCCGATCGCCGGCGCCACCGTCGACCTCGACGCGGCCGGCCGGATCCGGCTCGGCGGCCCGACGCTCGCGAAC
>CAXUNA010000691.1:0-2235 GCA_964252095.1 uncultured Jatrophihabitans sp.
GTGCCAGGCGGAGACCTGGCACCGCGTGCGGTCGGACGAGCTGTGGCTCTGGCAGGGCGGCGGACCGGTGCGACTGACGCTCGGCGGCACCGGCGCGCGGCCCGAGCGCGGCGAAGTGGTCGAGCTCGCCGTCGGCGGACAGCATCTCGTGCCCGGTGGCGTGTGGCAGACGGCCGAGCCGCTCGACGGCACCACCCTCGTCGCCTGCGTCGTCACGCCCGGGTTCGACTTCGAGGACTTCGAACTCGCCCCGTGAGCGGACCGGGTGCGCGGACGCACGGCCGACGACGACCGGCGCGGGCGGCGCCATTGAAGCGGACACCGCTCAAATCCGCCGCACCACTCAAACGCGCCGCACCACTCAAACGCGCCGCACCACTGAAGCGTGCCGCACCACTCAAGCGTGCCGCACCCCTGAAACACACGCCATTCACGCGGAACCGCGCACGGACCGCGGTCGCCGAACCCGCGGTCGGGGCGGGCGGAACGGACATCCGCTCCCGCGGAGCGGCCGAGCGACGACCGACCGCCGCGCGGTGGCCGGGCGCGCGTCAGGCGGGCGAGAGGCGCGCGACGGTCGCGAAGAACTCGTCGATCTGCTTCACGACGTCGGCGAAGTCGTCGAAGTCGACGGGCTTGCTGACGTAGGCGTTGGCGTAGAGGTCGTAACTGCGCACGATGTCCTCGCCGGCCTGCGAGGTGGTGAGCACGACGATCGGGATGCGGCGCAGGTCGGGGTCGTGCTTGACCAGCTCGAGCACCTCGTGCCCGCCCATCTTCGGCAGGTTCAGGTCGAGCAGGATGAGGTCGGGCTTCGGGGCCTCCGCGTGCCCACCCTCCTGGCGCAGGAACTGCAGCGCCTCGACGCCGTCGTTGACGACGTGCAGGTTGCTCGCGACCTTGCCGGCCCGCAGGGCTTCCTCGGCGATGACGATGTCACCCGGGTCGTCCTCGACGAGCAGGACCTCGAGTGCGGCGGTCGTGCGGGAGAGCGTCATGAGGTCCGTCCTGGGGAGGGGGAGAGTGCTTCGGGGAGGGTGAAGCTGAACCGGGCGCCGGAGTGCTCGGAGGGATCCGCCGGCTCCAGCCAGATGGTCCCGCCGTGGAACTCGACGATCTTCTTGCACATCGCGAGCCCGATGCCGGTGCCACCGTAACTGTCGCGCAAGTGTAAACGCTGGAAGATCACGAAGATCCGCTGCGCGTACTGCGGTTCGATCCCGATGCCGTTGTCCGCCACGGTGACGACCCACTCGTGACGCGGTTCGGCCACCTCGATGCCCGACGGGAACGCCATCACGCGCCGCTCGGCCGAGATCTCCACACGCGGCACGTCTGCACCGTGGTACTTCAGCGCGTTCCCCACGAGGTTCTGCACCAGCGTGACCAGCAGGGTGCGGTCGCCCGGCAGGGCCGGCAGTTCGTCAGGGACGTGCACCGTCCCGCCGGTCTCCTGCAGCGGTTCGGCCAGGTTCTCCAAGGCCTCCTGCACGACCTCCGCCAACGGCACCGGCACGAACCCGTCGGTGTTGCGCCCCACCCGCGAGAACGACAGCAGGTCGTTGATGAGCACCTGCATGCGCTTCGCGCCGTCGACCGCGAAGTAGATGTACTGGCCCGCCCGGTCGTCGAGCTTCTCGCCGTACTGCCGCTCCAGCAGCTGGCAGAAGTTCGACACCTTGCGCAGTGGTTCCTGCAGGTCGTGCGAGGCGACGTAGGCGAACTGCTCGAGGTCGGCGTTCGAGCGCGCCAGCGACGCCGAGGTCCGCTCGGACGTCGCCCGGGCGGACTCCACTTCGGCCAGCTCACCGACGATCCGGCGGCGCATCGCCTCGACGTCCTGCGCGAGGTCGTCGATCTCCGCCGGACCGCCGCCGAACACCCGGTGCTCGTAGTGGCCGTCCGCGACCTCGCGGCTCTCCCCGGCGAGCCGCGCGACCGGCGCGATCACCCGCCGGCGCAGCCCGATCCAGGCGACGACCGCCGCCAGCAGGACGATCCCCGCCGCGCTCGAGACCGTCGCGATCAGCAACGTCACCGACGACCTGACCTGGTTCACCGCCTCCGTCCGGCGGGCGCTGACGTCGGCGTTGAGGGTGCCGTAGGCGAGCCGGACGGCGTCGAACAACTCCTTGCCCTGCGCGGCGAGCAGCAGCCGGTTCACCTCGGGCCGGTTCCCCGCCCGGGCGGCCGCGATGACCGGGGCGGCGAACTCGGCGCGCCACCGGTCGGCCG
>CAXUNA010000692.1:0-2232 GCA_964252095.1 uncultured Jatrophihabitans sp.
AGCCCGACGTCCGGACGGCGCGGTTGTCCAGCCGGTTCGTCGCGCCACGCGCCGCGGGCAGAGGGTCGACCGACGGCTGAGGTCGCCGCCGTCACCCGGCCAACAGGTGGCTCGTGTCGCCGGCCAGCCGGCGACGCACCGCCTCGACGGTGTCGTCGGCGACGTCGGCCCAGGTGCGGGACGCGTGACCGGTCACCCGGTGGGGGTTGGCGAAGGCGTCCCCGACGGCGGTGGCCCACCGGGCGGTGTCGGTGGCGGCGACGACGCCGGCGGCGTCACCCGCCACGACCTCCCGCAACGCGGCGTCGTCGGAGACGATGACCGGTGCACCGAACTGCATCGCCTCCGCCGCCGGCAGGCCGAAGCCCTCGGCGAGGCTCGGGCACAGCACCACGGAGGCGTGTTCGTACGCCCACCGCAGCTGGGCGTCGCTCACGTACCCGAGCGGCGCGATCGCCCCGTCCGCGACGAGGGATTCGTACAGCTCACCGACCTCGGAACGTCCCCAGCTCGGCGGCCCGGCGATCGCGAGTACGGCGCCGGGACGTGCGGCGCGGACGGCGGGCCACGCCGAGACCAGCGTGCGGAGGTTCTTGCGGGGGGAGGAGTCGCCGACCACGAGGGCGAAGTCGTCGTCGTGCAGCGCGGCGAGTTCGAGGGGGGTGGCGTCGCGCAACGTCGACGACGTCGCCAGCGGAACCACTGATGCATGGTGCAACGCTTCGGGGACGAACGCCCGCAACCGTTCCCGGGTGGCCTCACTGACACACACGACCAGGTCGGCGTCACGGATCGAGGCGCGGTACGGGCCCGGGAGCAGGCCACGCTTGACCCGCCCGAAGTCGTCGGGCCGGTCGAGCAGCAGCATGTCGTGGACGGTGAGGACCGTGAACGCGGAGGTCCGGCGCGGGACCAGGTGTTTCGCGCCCTGGACCACGTCGACGCCGTCGATCGGCAGGGGCAGGTGGCGTTCGACCAGCGCCATCGCCGGGGTCGCGAGGTTGGGGACGGTACTGACCCGATCGCGGTCGCCGATGATCTCGCCGACCGTGTCGGCCGCCGCGGCGTTCGCCACCGCCGACAGCTCGACGTCGTCGCGGGCGGCGAGGGCGCGCATCAGTTCGGTCGTGTACCGCACCACACCGCCGAGGCTGCCCCCGGCGGGGACGTGGGTGGCGAGCATCGTCCAACGCAGGACGTCGCGGTTCATCGGGTCGCTCCTGTGGGGTGCGGGACGCTCTCGGCCCGGTGCAGGCGCACCGGTGTCGCCCGCTTCATGAGGTGGGCCAGCACGAGCAGGACGACCGCGGCCGGGACGATGCGGCCCTGGGTCCAGTACACGTACCGGGGGAGTTCGAGCAGTCCGGTGAACAGCACCGGGTAGGCCAGCAGACCGAACGGCCGGCCGTCCCGCCACCCCGTGTACGCCGTTCCGATGACCAGGCCGGCCACCAGGAAGAACACGAAGCCGCCGACGGTGCCGAAGTCGATGAACGGCGTGGCCAGCCCGCCGGGGTTGTTGAACTCGGGGTTGCCGTACTGCGCCAGCACGGTGTTCAGCAGGTCGGAGCCGCCCTGGTGCGAGAGGCGTTCGTAGAGGTTCAGCTGCGCGATGCCGGGTGCGGTCCAGAAGGCCTGGATGCTGTCGTAGGGCAGGCGTTCGGACACCGGGTGGGCGAGCTGGAGCGCACCGTTGTTGTAGGAGGTCGCGTAGTACCCGGCCAGCCGGTTGACCACGAACTCCGGGAACGACAGCGTGGTGCGGTCGCGGAAGTAGACCCAGCTCCGGGAGTACTCGAACGCGCCGAAGACCACCAGCAGCGTCGGGACCGCCACCACCGGCACGGCGCCCACCCAGGCGCCCCGCCGCCACCGCTGCCGCAGCTGGAACGCGCCGACGGCGAGCAGCGGCACGAGCAGCTCGAGCACCGCGAGCCGCTCCGTCAGCAGGTACGCGCGGGCGAGACCGAGCACCACCACCACGGCGATCCGGCGCCACAGCCGCGCGGAAACCCCTTCGCCCAGCAGGGTCGCTGCGATCACGACGTAGGCGATGCCGACCTGGGTGAGACTGGTGATCCCGGCGACGGGCGCGAACAGCGTCTTGAGCTGGCCGGTGTAGTTGTCGCCCGAGACGATCGCCGACACCAGCACCGACGGCGTCGCCCCCCGGGCGAACCCGACCACACCGAACAGCAGGTACCCCGTCACCGTCAGCCAGAACGCCACGGG
>CAXUNA010000693.1:0-2232 GCA_964252095.1 uncultured Jatrophihabitans sp.
AGGTCGGCACCGGACTCGACGGCCGGCCGGCGGTCGCCGAGCGGGTCGAACGGCCAGCGCGATGCGACGATCACGCCCGCGACGGGGTTCTCGGGCACGTCGTCGTCATCGCACCACGGGTCGACCTCCGCCTCGACACCGGACCGGATCTCGGTCAGGAACTCCGACACCCCGCGCGGCTTGGCCGTGTGGTCCCAGACGTAGCCCGAGGCCAGCAGGGTCGACCGGGCGCGGGTGAACGCCACGTACGCGAGCCGGCGCTCCTCGTCACGCCGGACCACGCCCAGCGCGGAGTGGTACTCCTTGATGCGGTCGCCGACATCGTTGCGCGAGGCAACGGTCTGCAGATCGAGGTGCGGGATGTGGTCGGCGTCGCCGCGGAGGGCGTCCGGCAGGTAGGCCGGCGCCTTCACCCAGTCGTCGTCGACCTTCGCTCCCGGGAAGACCTTCTCGACCAGCCCGGGCACGGCGACGACGTCCCACTCCAGGCCCTTCGACCCGTGCACCGTGAGGATCTGCACCCGCTCGGGGTCGACCTCGATCTCCCCTGCACCCAGACCGTTCTCCTCGTCCTCCGCCGCCGCCAGGAACGCCAGGAAGCCCGGCAGCGTCGCGTGATCGACCTCGTCGGCGAACCGGCTGACCTCGGCGAGGAACCGGTCCAGGTGCGCCCGGCCGCGGTCGGGGCGACCGGCGACGTCGGGCCGCGCCGCCACCTCGACGTCGAGACCGATGGTGTGTTCGACGTCGGCCACCAGCTCCGGCAGCGGCGCCGCGGCGCGGGCGCGCAACCGGCGCAACTCCCCCTGCAACCGGGTGAGCCGACGGTGACCTTCGGCGGAGTAGGCAGTCTCCGGGCCGAGGTCGTCGAGCGCCTCCACGAGGTGGGTCGCCTCGGCCAGGATGTCGTGGTCGGCGTCGGTGGCGCCCGGGGAGCCGTCCGCCGCGGGCTCGGCCGCGATCCGCTCGCCCGCGCCTCGACGGTCGGCGAGCAACCACCGGGCCCGCGCCTGCAGGGCCTGCAGGTCGCCGACCCCGATGCGCCACCGGGCGCCGGTGAGCAGCCGGACCAGCGCGGTGCCCGCCGTGTGGTCGGCCACGACCTGCAGCGTCGCGTAGACGTCGGCGACCTCGGGCACGGTGAGCAGACCGCCGAGGTCGACCACCTCGACCACCAGCCCGCGTGCGCTCAGAGCCTGTTCCAGCAACGGGATCTGGGACCGCTTGCGGACCAGCACGGCCGCGGTGCGGTTGCCGTTCGCGGGCAACTGCTCCCACGCCGCGAGCATCGAGGCCGCGACCCACTCGGCTTCCGCGGCGACCGACTCCGTGCGCGCCACCCGGACCGTGCCCGGACCGGCACCGGGGCGGGCCGCGAGCTCGACGCTGATCGAGGGATCGTGCAACGGTGCGGCGACGCGGTTCGCGACCTCCAGCACGGCGCGGTCGTTGCGCCAGCTGGTCTGCAGGCGGAAGACGGTGGCGGGATCACCGGCCGCCTGCCGGAAGGTGCCGGCGAAACCGCTCATGGTGCCGGTGCTCGCGCCGCGCCAGCCGTAGATGGACTGCAGCGGGTCGCCGACGGCCATCACGGGGTGACCGCCCGCGAACAACCGGCGCAGCATCTCGACCTGCGCGAAGCCGGTGTCCTGGTACTCGTCGAGCAGCACCGCGGCGTACCGCTCGCGCTCGGCCTCGCGGACGACCTCGACCCGTGCCAGCCGGGCGGCGAGCGTCATCTCGTCGGCGAAGTCGCGGGCACCGGCGCGGCGTTTGGCCGCGGCGAACTGGTCGACCAGCGGGACCAACGCGGCACGGCGGGCGACCACACCCCGTATCTCGCCGGTGTTCTTCGGGTAGTCGCTGCGGGTCTTCTCCCCCGGCGGCAGGACGTCGACGAGATCAACGAGAGCCGCACCCGCGGCCAGCACGGCGTCGCCGTCGACCAGGTGGTCGGCCATCCGGCCCGCGAGTGCCATCAACCGCTGCACCACGGTCTCCGGGGTGCCGAACCCGTCGGGCGCCACGCCGTCCCAGCGGCCCACGACGTCACGGGCGACCTGCCAGTCGGCGGCGGCCGAGAGCAGCCGGGCGGCCGGCTCCTCCCCCAGCCGCACCGCGTGCTCCCCGACCAGCTGACCCGCGGACGCCGCGTAGGTCAGCACCGTCGGCTCGCCGGCGGGGACCGGCCCGGGCTGGGCGGCGCGCCAGGCCGCGAGCCGGCGCCGTACC
>CAXUNA010000694.1:0-2228 GCA_964252095.1 uncultured Jatrophihabitans sp.
GTCCGCGGGCGCGGCCGCCGTCGTCGCCCGGTTGCCACAGCCGTTCACGGCCGCCGAGGCCAAGGCGGCGTGGGGGACGACCCGGCGGGTGGCCATGCCGCTGCTCGAGGGCCTCGCGGCCCGCGGGGTGACCGTGCGGACCGACGACGGGCGGCACCGGCTGCGTTCGCTCTGAGCCGCGCCGCCGCGTCGCAACCGGAAACTGTCGGGATCCGGTTCTAGCGTCTCGGGCATGCGGATCCTGCACACCTCGGACTGGCACCTGGGCCGGTCGCTGCACCGCGCCGACCTGCGGCCGGCCCAGGAGCAGGTGGTGGCGGCGCTCGCCGGGACGGTGCGGTCCGAGCGGGTCGACGTCGTCGTGGTCGCGGGCGACGTGTTCGACCGCGCGATCCCGCCGGTCGAGGCCGTCGAACTGTTCGAACACGCGCTGGTGGAGCTGCGGGCGGCCGGCGCCGTGGTCGTGGTGTCGAGCGGCAACCACGATTCCGCGATCCGGCTCGGCGCCCACGCCCCGCTCATCGCGGTCGGCGGCGTCCACCTGTGCACCCGGGTCGGCACGCTCGACCGGCCGGTCGTGGTGGAGGACGCGCACGGCCCGGTCGGTGTGTACGCCGTCCCGTACCTGGAGCCCGCGGCCGTCGGGCACCTGCTGCCGGATGTCGGTCCCGAGGTGCCACGCGGCCACGCCGGCGTGCTCGCCCACGCGACGTCGCGGATCGCGGCCGACGCCGCCCGGCGTGGCCTGTCACGCACGGTCGTGGCGGCGCACGCCTGGGTCACCGGTGGCGCGCCGAGCGACAGCGAGCGTGACATCGCCGTCGGCGGGGTGGGGCACGTTCCGGCAGCGATCTTCGCGCCGTTCACGTACACGGCCCTCGGCCACCTGCACGGTGCCCAGCAGATCGCGCCCGCCGTCCGCTACTCCGGTTCGCCGCTCGCGTACTCGTTCTCCGAGGCCCGCCACCACAAGGGCTGGAACCTCGTCGAACTCGACGCCACCGGCCTGGTGCGCGTCGAGCAGGTGCCCGCGCCGGTCGCGCGGGGCCTCGCCTCCGTCACCGGCCGCCTCGAGGACCTGCTCGCCTCGCGCGAGCACGAGGCGGTCGAGCAGCACTGGTTGGCCGTGACCATCACCGACCCCGCTCGCCCCGTCGACGCGATGGAACGGCTGCGCGCCCGGTTCCCCCATGTCCTCACGCTCACCTGGGAGCCCGCCGCCCGCACCGTCGACGACCTCGGGTACGGCGCGCGGCTGCGGCACCGCTCCGATCTCGAGATCGCCGCCGGGTTCGTCGAGCACGTGCGTCACACCGAGGCCGACGACGAGGAGTGCGCCCTGCTCGCCGAGGCGTTCGGCGCGGTCCGCCTCGACCCGGACGAGGTCGCGTAGTCCCGTGAGGCCGCATCTGCTGACCGTGCAGGCCTTCGGGCCGTTCGCGGGGGAGGTCGAGGTCGACTTCGACGCGCTCGGGGCCGCCGGCCTGTTCCTGCTGCACGGTGACACCGGCGCCGGGAAGACGTCCCTGCTCGACGCGATCGGCTTCGCCCTCTACGGCGCGGTCCCCGGTGCCCGGATGGCCGCAGGCCACCTCCGCAGCGACCACGCGGCCGACGGCGTGCGCACCGAGGTCTCACTGGAGTTCACCGCGGCCGGGCGCCGGATGCGGGTCACCCGCTCGCCGGAGCAGAGCCGCCCGAAGCGCTCCGGTCAGGGCACCACGAAGGACCCGGCCAAGGTGCTGCTCGAGGAGTTCGACTCCGGGTGGCGCCCGCGCAGCACGAGCTTCCGCGAGGCAGGCGACGAACTGCTGCGGGTGCTGGGCATGTCCGCCGAGCAGTTCTTCCAGGTCGTCCTGCTGCCGCAGGGCGAGTTCGCGCGTTTCCTGCGTGCGTCCGCCCAGGAACGCGGTGCGCTGCTGCAGCGGCTGTTCGGCACCGAGCGGTTCGAGGCGGTCGAGCAGTGGTTGGTCGACCGGCGCCGCTCCACCCGGGAGGAAGCCGCCCTCTACGAGACCCAGGTCGAGCAGCTGGTGGCGCGGATCGCCGAGGACGCCGGGGTCGAGGTGCCCGCGCTCCCACCGGCGGGTTGGGCCGAGGGGTTGGCCGGGTCCGCCACCACCGCCGCCGAGCTCGCCGCCGGCCGCGCGCAGGCGGCGAACGACGCGTGGGTGGCAGCGAGGGACACCCTCGACGCTGCCCGCCGGCTGTCGGCCTCCCAGCAGCGC
>CAXUNA010000695.1:0-2228 GCA_964252095.1 uncultured Jatrophihabitans sp.
GTCTCCCAGCAGCCGAACCGACCGCAGGCGCAGCGCGGGCCGCCACGGTCGACCACGGCGTGGCCGACCTCGCCGCCTGCACCCCGGCGGCCACGTTGGAGCGTGCCGTCGATGATGAAGCCCGCGCCGATGCCCTCGCCGACGTAGAGGGAGCAGAACGAGTCGTGGCCACGGCCGAGCCCGAACAGCAGGTCGCCGAGCGCCAGCGCGCGGGCGTGGTTGTCGACGTGCACGGGCAGACCCAGGACCTCGCCCAGGGCGCGGCCCACCGGCATCCCGTTGAACCGCGGGGCGAGTTCGACGGCCACGATCTCGCCCGTCCCGGTGTCGACGAGGCCGCCGACCGCCACGCCGATCCCCCGCAGGTCCGTGACCGCGTCACCCGCGAGCTCGACGAGGGCGGTCGCGATCTGCCCGACGACGCCCGCGAAGTCCAGCGGGCGGGACGCGAACACGACCGTCGTGCTGGCGGTGACCATGCCACCGGCCGAGACCAGCGCGACCTGCGCCTCGCCGGGCAGCAGCACGACCGCACCCACCCGCCATCCGTCGCGGGTGAACCACAACGGCCGCGCGGGCTTGCCGCCCTGCACCCCGCTGGCCAGCGGCTCCCCCTCGGCGAGCACGCCCTCGTCGAGCAGCGGTTGCACGATCTGGCCGATCGTCGCGCGGTTGGAGCCGGTCAGGCGGGCGAGTTCGGGACGCGGCAGCGGGCCCATCGCGTAGAGGACCTTGAGGACCCGGGCCCGGTTGAGTTCGCCCGCGAGCGACGGCGAGACCATGCCCGACGCCCGCGCCGGGATGCTCGACGGCGACGAGGTTCCGCGGGCGGGCACGGTGCGTCAATCTAGCCGCCGTCGGCTGCCCTCGTCCGTGGCCGAGCCCGCCTCCCACCGACCCGCCGTGGGGCTCGCGGGTGGTGACGCGGGACCGGAACCGCGGTCAGTGGGTGACGGTGACCTTGGCGAGGCCGCCGGGACGGTCGACGTCGACGCCGCGGCGCACGGCGAGCGCCCGGGCCACCAGCTGGCCGGTCAGCACGGCGACGACCGGGCTCAACCAGCCGGGCACCCCGTCCGGCACGGGCACGTCACCGTCCGGTCGCGCGAGCACGTGCACCGGCGCCCCGCGGCGGCGCAGGTCCGGCACGATGTCGAGCACGCTCGCCGAGGCCGCTTCGACCGGGGCGAGCAGGAGCACCGGGACATCGGAGTCGACCGCGCCGACGGGCCCGTGCAGCAGGTCGGCCGGTGAGTACGGCACGACCTGGGTCGCGGTGAGCTCGGTGATCTTGAGCGCCGTCTCGAAGGCGGTCGAGAGGTTCAGCCCGCGCCCCACGGTCACCGCCCGTGTTGCATCGAGCAACGTCTCCGCCACCAGTTCCGCAGGTGTGGTCGCCAGGTCGAACGTGGCCGCGAGCAGGCCCGGCAGCCGGCGGAGGTCGTCGAACGCCTCCTCGTCCTCTGCAGGTGGCGCGAGCGCGACGGCGAGCGCGGCGACCGCGAGCAGCGAGGTCGTGTAGGTCTTGGTGGCGGCGACCGAGTGCTCCGGCCCGGCGCGCAGGTCGACGACCAGGTCGGCCTCCGCGGCCAGCGGCGAGGACGGATCGTTGGTCAGTGCAACGGTCGGCCGGCCCTGCCGGCGAGCCGCGGCGAGGACACCGACGATGTCGGTCGACCGGCCGGACTGTGACACCGCCACCACCAGTTCGCCGTCGAGACGCGGCGTGCGGTCGTAGACCGTGGTGAGGCTCGGCGTGGCCAGGCTGACGGGGAGCCCGGAACGCAGTGGTACCAGGTACTGCCCGTAGCGCGCCGCGTTGTCCGAACTCCCGCGCGCCACCACCGTCACGCCCCGGCAGCCCGCGGCGATCCCACGCAGGGCGCCGACGGTGGCCGGCAGGTCCGCCAGCAGGCGCCCCAGCGCCGCGGGCTGTTCCGCGATCTCGTCGTCGAGCAGGGTCATGGTCGGCCTCCGTCCCGGGTCAGCAGGCCGCCGCCGACGACCACGTCGGCGACGGTGAGGGCGTCGTCGAACACGACGATGTCGGCGACGGAACCCGGCCGCAACCGCCCGAGGTCGGCGCGTCCGACGAGCTCGGCGGGCACCCGGGTCGCGGCGGTCAGCGCGACCGCGGGATCGACGCCCGATGCCACGGTCTCGCGGATGCACCCGGCCAGCGTGGCGGCGCTGCCGGCGAGACTGCCGTCGGCGTTGCGCACGGCGCC
>CAXUNA010000696.1:0-2225 GCA_964252095.1 uncultured Jatrophihabitans sp.
AGTCCATGCCGTTGGTCCGCGAGGCGCTCGGCCGGGGCATGCGTCCGGTCGCGGTGGTGCGGGTCGTCGTCGACACGGCGCACGCCCCCATCGGCCGGTTCGCCACCGTCCCCGCCGGCGCCCGGGCGCTCGCGACCCTGCGCCGCATCGGTCCGCTGCTCGCCGAGTGGGCGCAGTTGGCCAGTCCGCGCACGGCGTTGCTCGCCGGCCCGCGTTCGTTCTGCGCCGGGGTCGACCGGGCGATCGAGATCGTCGAGCGGGCGTTGCGGTCGCACCCGCACCCGGTCTACGTCCGTCGCCAGATCGTCCACAACGTCCACGTCGTCGAGGACCTCCGCGCCCGTGGTGCGGTCTTCGTGCACGAGCTCGACGACCTGCCGGACAACCTGCCCGAGGGCACGGCCGTCGTGCTCTCCGCGCACGGTGTCGCCCCGGCCGTCCGTGCCGACGCCGAGGCGCGCGGGCTCACGGTCGTCGACGCCACCTGCCCGCTGGTGGCCAAGGTGCACGCCGAGGCCAAGCGGTTCGTCGCACGCGACGACACCGTGCTGTTCATCGGCCACGACAACCACGACGAGACCGAGGGGACGCTCGGCCACGCGCCGGGCCGGATCACCCTGGTGCGCGACGTCGCCGACGCCGCGACCGTCGAGGTCCCGGACCCGTCGAAGGTCAGCTACCTCATGCAGACCACGCTCGCGGTCGACGAGGCGAGCGCCGTGGTCGACGTGCTGCGGCAGCGTTTCCCCGCTCTGAACGACCCGCCGAGCGACGACATCTGCTACGCCACCACCAACCGTCAGCAGGCGGTGCAGGTGGTGGCGCGCGACAGTGACGTCGTGCTCGTGCTGGGCTCGGCGAACTCGTCGAACTCGGTCCGCCTCGTCGAGGTCGCCGAGCGCGAGGGGCCGCCGGCGTACCTCGTCGAGGACGCCGACTCGATCCGCCCGGAATGGATCGCGGGCGCGCGTACCGTCGGGCTCACAGCCGGTGCCTCGGCACCTCCGCACCTGGTCGACGACGTCGTCGCCACGTTGCGTGCGCTCGGACCGGTCGAGGTCGAAGAACGCACCGTGACCCGCGAGGACATCAGGTTCTCGTTGCCACGGTCGATGTAGTCAACGGGAATTTCCTCAGGCTCGGGAGGGTCGTTCAAACATGGCACTGGCGCTTCGACAGGGCATGCGCATGGGCGCGTACCTGTTCACGCAGAAGTACATCAAGCGCAACGAGAAGTTCCCGCTCATCGTGGAACTCGAGCCGCTGTACGCCTGCAACCTCAAGTGCAACGGGTGCGGCAAGATCCAGCAGCCGGCGAACCTGTTGCGCCAACGTATGCCGGTCGAACGGGCCATCGCCGCGATGGAGGAGTGCGGCGCGCCCATGGTCTCGATCGCGGGCGGTGAACCGCTCATGCACCCGCAGATCGACGACATGGTCAACGAGCTGGTCAAGCGCAAGAAGTACGTCTACCTCTGCACCAACGCCGAGCTGGTGCGCAAGCGCTTCGACAAGTTCGACTTCAAGCCCTCCCCGTACTTCTCGTTCGCGATCCACATCGACGGCCTGCAGGAGCGGCACGACGAGTCGGTGGCGAAGGAAGGTGTGTTCGACGAAGCCGTCGCCGCCATCAAGTTCCTCAAGGACAAGGGTTTCCGCGTCACGACGAACTCGACGTTCTTCAACACCGACACCCCGCAGACCATCATCGACGTGCTGAACTTCCTCAACGACGAGGTCAAGGTCGACTCGATGATGATCAGCCCGGCGTACGCCTACGAGAAGGCTCCCGACCAGGACCACTTCCTCGGCGTCACCGAGACCCGCGAGCTGTTCAAGAAGGCGTTCGCCAACGGCAACCGCAAGAAGTGGCGCCTCAACCACTCGCCGCTGTTCCTCGACTTCCTCGAGGGCAAGGAAGACTACGAGTGCACGGCGTGGGGCATCCCGTCCTACTCGCTGCTGGGTTGGCAGCGGCCGTGCTACCTCATGGACGACGGCTACGCGCGCACCTACAAGGACCTCATCGAGAAGACCGACTGGTCCAAGTACGGCCGCGGCCGCGACGAGCGCTGCAACAACTGCATGGCGCACTGCGGCTACGAGCCGACGGCCGTGCTCGCCACGCTGGGTTCGCTCAAGCAGGGCATCCGCGCGATGCGGGAGCAGGCCTCCTGACTCCCCGCACCACCCCGTCGACGGGCCGGCCCTGCACGCGCGGGCCG
>CAXUNA010000697.1:0-2221 GCA_964252095.1 uncultured Jatrophihabitans sp.
TGGCGAAGCGGGCACCGCCGAAGGCCGCGGTGGCGCCGGCGCGGGCGTTGCCCAGGGTCGGACCGGTCGTGTACGAGAGCAGTTCGATGCCGGCGAGCCGGCCACGCAGCTCGTCGGGGATGGTCTGGTTCCACAGCGTCTGGCGGAACACGCCCGAGACCATGTCCGCGCCGCCCGCGACCGCGAGGAACACCAGCACCGGCCACAACCCGCCCGGGATTAGCCCGGCGAGCGTCATCGCCACACCCCAGGCCGCGGCGGCCAGCACGATCGCGCGGCCGTGGCGGTGGACGCGCGAGGTCCAGCCGCTCGTCGCCGCGGCCACCAGCGCCCCGACGCCCACCGAGGAGTACAGCAGTCCGAGCGCCCAGGGCGCGTGCAGGTCGTCGGCGAGGAACGGGAAGACGGCGTCGGGCACCGCGAACAGCATCGCGGCGATGTCCACCGCGTAGCTGCCGAGCAGGTCGCGCCGCGAGACCGCGTACCGCACGCCCTCGACGATCTCACGCACCCCGGCCCGCACCGAGGCGTCGGTCGGCGGCACCGGCCGCAGCCCGACGAGCGCCGTCGCGGAGGCGACGAACGTCAGCAGGTCCAGCGCGTACGCCGCCGGGAGGTGCGAGGCCGCGAGCAGACCGCCGATCGACGGACCGCCCAGGAACGTGGCGTTCTGCACGATGCTCTGCAGCGAGATGGCGGCGGGCAGGTCGTCGGTCGTCACCACCCGCGGCAGCAACGCGTCGCTCGCGGGACGTTGCAGCGCACCGGCTAGCGCGATCCCCGCCGCGACCACGAACACCACCCAGACCTGCGGTGACGGCAGCAGCGCGTTCCCCAGCAGCAGCGCCGCGAGCACCAGCAGCGCGACCTCGCAGACCAGCACGATCCGACGCCGGTCCCGGGAGTCGGCGAGGGCGCCACCCCACAACCCGCCCACGAGGAACGGGACGAACTCCACCGCACCGAGCAGCCCGACCAGCAGGAACGAGCCCGTGAGCTGCTTGACCTGCAACGGCGCCGCGACCATCGTCACCGCGGAGCCGAGCTCGGTGACGCCCTGGGAGACGAGCAGCCGGCGGTAGTCGCGGTGACGCCGCCACGGACCGACGTCCACGCGCACCCGGCTCACCCACGACACGGGGCTCCATCCTCGTCGCGGACGGTCCGCTCCGGCCATCGGGTTACCGCCGTCACGGCGCCGGGGCACGGCGAGGGGCAGAGTCGGGCGCATGACGACGCTCACCAACGACGAACTGCTCACCACCACCCGCACCGTGCGCAAGCGGCTCGACCTCACCCGGCCGGTGCCGCTCGACCTGGTCCGCGAGTGCCTCGAGATCGCGCTGCAGGCGCCGTCGGGGTCCAACCGGCAGGGCTGGCAGTGGATCGTCGTGACCGATGAGCAGCAGCGCCGGGCCGTCGGCGACATCTACGGCGAGGTCACGGGCCGCTACATCGAACGTCGGCGCGCCGAGGCCGACCCGCACGCCGACGACCCGGCCCGGTCGCGCACCCAGCAGCGGATCACCGACAGCTCGGCGTGGCTCGGCGAGCACATGGGCGAGGTGCCGGTGCTGGTGCTCGCGGCGATCCGCGCCGAGACGCCGCTGCCGGCCGGCAACCAGGCCGGGCTCTGGGGTTCGCTGCTCCCGGCGGCCTGGAGCTACTGCCTCGCCGCCCGTGCCCGCGGACTCGGCACGGCGTGGACGACGTTGCACCTGCAGCGCGAGGCCGACGTCGCGGAGGTGCTCGGCATCCCCGACGGCGTGCACCAGGGCGTCCTGTTGCCCACCGCGTACTTCACCGGCGAGACGTTCAAGCTGGCGCCGCGGGCTCCGCTGGACGACGTGCTGCACCTCGACCGCTGGTGATCTCGGCGAGCCGGACGGCGCCCGCGACCGGGGCGGCGTCGAGGACGCGGACGTCGTCGACGCCGTAGCCCGTGAGCCCCGCCCGCACCGTTGCTTGCAGCAACGGTTGGTGCAACGCCAGACCGCCGGCCATGACGACCGGGCCGGTCAGGTCGAGGCGGCGCGCCACCCGGACGGCGGCCTGCACCAGTTCCGCCGCGGCGGTCCCGACGACGCCGGTTGCCGCCGGGTCGCCCGTCGCGGCCAGCGTGAACACCACCCGTGCCCGTGACGCCCACACCCGGCGGGCCGGTCCGGCGTAGAACAGGTCGAGCAGGTGGTCGGGACCGGTCGCCCCGGCGGCTTCGAGC
>CAXUNA010000698.1:0-2219 GCA_964252095.1 uncultured Jatrophihabitans sp.
CACCCGTACCGCCGATGGTCGAGGGGATGTTCAGGCCGGGCGCGCCCGCGCCGGAGGAACCGCCGGAACCGTCCGCGCCACCGCCCGCCCCGTTGCCGCCGAGGATGCTGTTCAGGTCCGGGGCACCCGAACCGTTGCTCCCTGCACCGTTGCCGCCGTCACCGTTCTCGCCGGCACCGCCCGCGCCGGTGTCACCCGCACCGTTCCCACCGCCGCCGGTGTTGCCGCCGCCACCGAGGATGTCGTTGAGATCGGGCCCACCGGAGCCGCTACCACTGCCGCTACCGCTACCGCTCCCGGATCCGGCGCCGGCGCCGGGGCCGAAGGGACCGCCCGGGCCGAACAGGCCGGTGAGATCGGGCGTGCCGGAGCCGCCGGTGCCGTCCCCGGAGCCGCTTCCCGAGCCCGCGCCGGCACCGCCCGACGGGTTGACCGGCGACTTCAACGTCTCCCACGACCGGCCGACGGTGGCGTACATGTTCTGCAGATCGGTGGCGAACTTGACCGCGGGGACGTCGAGGGCCGCGACCGACTTGGTCCACTGGGCCTTTGCCGCCGCCTCGAACCCGGTCACGAAACCTGCGTCGTTCGTCCAGCCGTAGTTGGTCTTCATGGTGATGTCGGAGGGCGGCTGGTTGTTGCCGTTCTCCTTCCAGTGCAGCCAGGAGTCGAAGTCACCGCCGCCGCTGGCGCTGAGCCCCGACGCCGCGCTGTTGAACGCGGCGATGGGCGTGTTCTGCGCGTTGCCCGCCCAGGTCGTCCACGCCTGGTGCAGTTGCTTCAGCGACGTCTCCATCGACGACGCCGCGGTGTTGAGCGCCGAGGCCACCTTGTTCGTGCCCGACCCGCTCATGTCCAGACCCATGTCGCGCTCGAGTGTCCCGAGCTGCGACGCGAGCCCCACCAACATCAGGCGGAACTGGCCGGCGGCGCTGCCCTGCAGGTCGCTGCCGGTGACGTCGAGGTCGGGGATCCACCCCTGGATGCGCTGGTACCACCCGCCCACGGCGTCACCGAACCGCTTCACGACCGCCGCGGTGTCCGTGAAGCTCTTCGGCGACAGCGTCGCGTTGCCCTCGGGACGATCCACCGACTGCAGCAGCGAATCCGTCGCACCGGCCCAGCTCTTGAGCGCGCCCGAGGCGTCGGCCTTGGCGTCGGGCAACAGGTTGAACACCAGGTAGGACTGCCAGACCGGGGTGTGGTGCGGCCAGTTCAGGTAGTTGAGGACGAAGTCGTAACCGGTCGTCGCCGGGCCCACGCTGTACGACGTCGAGCTGCCGGACATCGTCGCGCCCGTCGGACCCGTGACCGTCGTCGTCTCGGTGTGACCGGTCGCCGGCGTCTCCCAATGCGGTTGGCCGTCGATCCACTTCGCGGTGGTGACGGAATCGGGCTTCGGCACGGTGTCCCCGGGCGCGGCGATCGCCGTGAGCAGGTCGGTCCAGGTCTTGATCGGCATGGGAGCGGCGGTCTCCTCGGGGACGCGGGGACGCCGTCCTGCGACCGCCGGGGTGCGACGGCCGCAGGAACGGCTGCGGTGGTGGTGCGGACGACGGCGGTCAGGCCCCCGGCGTGCTGCCCGGTACCTCGAGGTCGGCCAGCAGCCCACTGAGCTGCGCGGCCGTCCAGGTGGCGTTGTCGTCGGTCTGGTCGAACTCGAGCTTGGCCATCTCGAGGTTCGTCCTGAGCTGGTCGACCTGCTGCCGGATGCCGTCGGTGTTGTCGCTCATGTTCTTCGCGAACGTGGCGAAGGCGTCCTGCACGGTCTTCGCGGCGTCGAGCGGCGTGGTGCCGGCGAGCAGTGGGGACGTGCCGGTCGACCACGTCGTCATCTCCTGGGCGGAGGTGTCGCCCTGGATGTCCGACGCCAACGGCTCGAGCTTGTCGTTGATGTAGCCGTTGAGCGAGGCCGTGGTGACCTTGAACGTGTCTCCCACGCCTCAGGCCCCGAGGATCGCGGCGCCGTTGGTGTCGGCCTGCGTGTGCTGGGTGTGGATCTCGTCGAGCGTCGTGACCGCGCGGGCCATGACCTCGTGGGCGCGCGACGTGGTGGTGTTCACCTGCGTCTGCACCTGGTTCCACGCGTCCTTGATCGAGCCCTCGGTGTTCGCGAGGTGCGGGCTGAGCTGGTCGATGAAGTCGCGCAGGGCGGTGTCCATCTGCCGCTGGGTCTGCTGCAGGTCCTCGGTGCTGGTGGTCAACGCGCTGTGGTTGAT
>CAXUNA010000699.1:0-2208 GCA_964252095.1 uncultured Jatrophihabitans sp.
GACCACCCCGGCCTCGGCCGCCCCCGCTGCCGTGCCGGTCGTCGGGCCGCAGCGAGCGACGACGGCGGCGCCTGCCCAGTCCGGCCTCACCGACCTGTCCTCGTGCGTCGTCGCGCGGACCAAGTCGGGCCAGAAGCCCACGCTGCGCCTCGCGGTGCTGGTCGACGAGTCGAGCAGCCTCGGCACGAGCGACCCCGGCAACGACCGCGTCACCGCCGCGAAGCTGCTGGTCGACCAGCTCGCCCGGCAGGGCCAGGAGCAGGGTTTCGGCATCGACCTGCTGATCGCGGGGTTCGCGAGCAGCCTGGACAACTCGACCGGGTTCCAGTCGCTGACCCCGGCGAACGTCGGCGCCCTGACCAAGACGATCGACGCCTTCCGCGGCCGCAACACCGGCGATGCCACCGACTACTGGGCGGCCGTCTCCGGCGTGACGAAGCTGTTCGCCACCGCCCGGGGCGGAGCCGACCCGGCCACCTCGTCGTGCCAGGCGGTCGTCCTGCTCACCGACGGCGTCTTCGACCTCACCGCGCACGGCCAGACGACCTCCTACTACGGCAGCCCGATCGGCAAGGACGACGTCACCAAGGCGGTCGCCGCGGGCAAGGCCGACCTGTGCCGGGCCGCCGGACCGGTCGACGCCCTGCGGGCCGACGACATCACGCTCATCGCGGTCGGGTTGAAGGGGGCGGCGTCGACCTCGCCCGACTTCTCGCTGCTGCAGGGCATGGCCACCGGGCAGCCGCAGGCGTGCGGGCAGCAGCCGCCGAACGGGGCCTTCTTCGACGCCGACGACGTCAGCGACCTGCTGCTGATCTTCGGTCAGCTCGCCGACCCGACGGGCGGCGCCACCGACGACCCCCAGACCCACCCGGTCTGCGCCAGCACCAACGTGAGCACCTGCCCGAAGGCGGTGCACAGTTTCCCGCTCAGCACGGCGTTCTCCAGTGCGAAGGTGCTGGGCGCGGTGAACGCCGACGGCATCGAGATCGTGCTGCAGGCTCCGGCCGCCGCGAAGGCGAAGCCGGTCACCATCGCGTACACCGCGGCCAAGCCCGAGGGGTCGTTGTCGATCAAGGGCGTGAGCGTCGACTACAGCTGGTACTCCGGCAAGGCCGTCGCGATCACGATGAAGCCGAACGGGTCGACGGCCTGGGACGGCACCTGGACCGCGGTCTTCGTCGACACCACCGGTCAGCACGCCGACGCCGTGAGCAAGACCCAGCTCACCGTGCAGCCGGACCTGTTCGTCGACGCCGACGTCACCGGCGGCACCGGTGCCACCGACAAGGGCCTGCCGCGCCCCGGTGAGGTCAATCCGTTCTCCTTCTACCTGCGCAACGGGCTGAACCAGAAGGTCGCCACGCTGCCCAGCGGGTTGACCGTGAAGGCGTCGGCCGTGCTCACCCCGAAGGCGGCCGGTGCGAAGCCGGCGACCGTCGCAGCCGCGCTGACCCAGGACACCCTCGCGACCCCGTTCTCGTGGAAGGCCCCGGCGGACCTCGCGGTCGGGCCGGCCACGCTCGCGATCACCACCACCGTCTCGTTCCGGGGCACCACCTACACACCGGTCGTCCGTCGCGAGGACGTCCAGGTCCTGCCGCCGTTCAGCGCCCCGTCGGTGACGAACCAGGTGCGCTTCCCCCGCACCGAGGGCGTCGAGCCGGTGAAGGCCGACCTCACGCTCGCGGCGCCGGCGAACGGCTCCGGCTGCGTCTGGGTCGACGGCGCCACGCTCACCGCGGCGCCGTCGGACGTGCGATCGGTCGACATCACCTCGGCGGCGTCGGACGAGGGTTCGTGCGTCACGCTCGCTGCCGGGTCCGGGAGCCGGCAACTCGAGCTCACGCTGACGCCCGGCGCCGCCGGCAACGGCAGTCTCACCGGCACCCTCGCCGTGCACCTCAAGCCACAGGGTTCGGGGCCGGCCAGCGTGGTCCGGGTGCGGTTCACCGGCGACCTGGTCCGCGAGGCCAAGGCCTCGGTGCTGTGGACGGTGTTCGCCGTCGCGATGGTCATCGGCATCGGCCTGCCGCTGCTGGTGTTCTTCCTCGTCCGCCGCCGAGGGGCCCGCTTCCCGGACCTGCCCACCAGCTTCGTCGTCGCCGCGGTGACCGTCACCGGCCCGCAGCTGCGCCCGGGCGGCGACAGCGACCGCACGCTGGTCGTCCGCGAGTCGCCCCGCCGCGCGACCCTCGGGCGCTACAC
>CAXUNA010000700.1:0-2202 GCA_964252095.1 uncultured Jatrophihabitans sp.
GCGGCGGGGTCGGCAGCCGCCTCGGCCTCGGGCTCCGGTGGGTTCTGGGCGACCGCCCGGGCGGCGTCCGGACCCTCGGCGATGAGGACGTCGAGGCCGTCCTCGTCGAGGACCGGCACCTTGGCCGCGATCGCCTTCTCGTACTTGCTGCCGGGGTTGTCGCCGACCACCACGAACGATGTCTTCTTCGAGACCGACCCCGAACTCTTCGCCCCGCGCGAGGTCACGGCCTCGACCGCCTGGTCGCGGCTGTAACGCGCCAACGTGCCGGTGACCACCACCGACAGCCCCTCGAGCGGGCGCGGGCCGTCGTCCTCCCCCGCGACGTCGGCGAAGTTGACCCCCGCCGCCCGCCACTTCCCGACGATCGCCGCGTGCCAGTCGACCGTGAGCCAGGCCTTCAGCGCCTCGGCGATGATCGGGCCGACGCCGTCGACCGCCGCGAGTTCCTCGACCGGTGCCGCCTCGATCCGGTCCATCGAACGCAGTTCGCGGGCGAGCGCCTGCGAGGCGGTCGGGCCGACGTGCCGGATCGACAGGGCGACCAGCGCCCGCCACAGCGGACGGGTCTTCGACACCTCGAGGCCCCGCAGCAGCAGTTCGCCCCGTGCGCCCAGGACCCGACCCGCGGCGCCGGCCTTCCTCTCGGCGGGGTTCGGCGCGCGGGTGAAGAAGTCGGCGGTGAGCAACTGCTCCGCCGTGATGTCGAACAGGTCGCCCTCGTCGTCGACGAGACCGGCGTCGAGCAGGGCCTGACACGCCTCGTAGCCCAGCCCGTCGATGTCGAACGCCCCCCGGCCGGCGACGTGCGAGAGCCGCTCGACCAGTTGGGCGGGGCACGACCGGGTGTTCGGGCACCGGATGTCGAGATCGCCCTCGCGCTCGTAAGCGAGCCGGGTCCCGCACACCGGGCAGTGGGTGGGCGCGACCCACGCCGGGAGGTCGTCGGGGCGGAGCCCGAGGACCGGGCCGACGATCTCGGGGATGACGTCGCCCGCCTTGCGCAGCACCACCGTGTCGCCCGGGAGATCAGGCCCACCGGCCGGGTCGGGACGGCCGGGACGCACGTCCTTGCGCGCCACCTCTGTTGCATTGTGCAAAGTCGCCCGACTGACGGTGGAACCCGCCACCACCACGGGTTCCATGACGCCGAACGGGGTGACCCGCCCGGTGCGCCCGACGTTGACCTCGATGCGGAGCAGGGCGGTGTTGACCTCCTCGGGCGGGAACTTGAACGCGATCGCCCACCGCGGGGCACGGGAGGTCGAGCCCAGCCGGCGCTGCAGCCCGAGCTCGTCGACCTTCACCACCACACCGTCGATCTCGTGCTCGGCGACGTCGTGCCGGTGCTCGCCGGTGTGGACGATGAACTCCTGCACGCCGCGGAGATCCGCGACCACCCGCACCGCGCGCGACGTGGGTAGCCCCCACGCCGCGAGCCGCTCGTACCACCCCGACTGCGAGGTGACGGCCGGACCGCCCTCGACCGCGCCGACGCCGTGCACGACCATCGACAGCGTGCGCGACGCCGTGACGCGCGGGTCCTTCTGCCGCAACGAGCCCGCCGCCGCGTTGCGCGGGTTGGCGAAGGTCGGCTTGCCGGCCTCGACCAGGCTCGCGTTGAGCTGCTCGAACGCGACGACCGGGAAGTACACCTCGCCGCGCACCTCCAGCAGCGTCGGCAGGTCGTCACCGGTGAGCTGGGTGGGGATCGCGGCGATGGTCCGCACGTTGCCGGTGACGTCCTCACCGGTGCGGCCGTCGCCGCGGGTGGCCGCGGTGACGAGGCGGCCCTCGCGGTACACCAGGTCGATCGCGAGACCGTCGACCTTGAGCTCGCAGAGGTAGGACGGCACCGTGCCGGCGTCACGCTCGACGCGTTGCGCCCACGCGGCGAGATCGTCCTCGGTGAACACGTTGTCGAGGCTCAACAGCCGTTGCACGTGCTCCACGGGCGCGAAGGTGGTGGCGAACCCGCCCGCCACCTTCTGCGTGGGCGAATCCGGCGTGCGCAGCGAGGGGAACTGCTCCTCGAGCGCCTCGATCCGCCGCAGCCGGGTGTCGTAGTCGATGTCGCTGCTGGTCGGCTGGTCCAGCACGTAGTAGCGGTAGCTGTCCTCGTCGAGCCCACGGGCCAGCTCGGCGTGTTCGGCCCGCGCCTCGGCCGGCACCTCGGCGGCCGCCGTCACCTCGTCGCTCACG
>CAXUNA010000701.1:0-2196 GCA_964252095.1 uncultured Jatrophihabitans sp.
GCACCGGTGGCGACGGCCGCGGCCAGCACCGCGAGGCCCACCAGCACGACGAACGCCAGGTGCATGGCGATCACCGTGCGGTGCCACGCGGCCAGGCTGAACGGCGGCGCGTCGGACGGGCCCTCGGGCGCGGGGAACACCCACCGGGTGACCACGGTCGTGCCGGACCCGCCCGTCGGCGACGACGCGACGCTCATCCGCGACGCCAGCGGAACGTCCGTGCGCTCACCACGACCGCCATGATGACCCAGATCCCGAGCACCAGCGCGGTCGTCCCGTGTTCCCACGCGCCCGCGACCTCCGCGGCCTTCGCCTGGTCCGGGAGGGTCGCCGAGCGCAGCCCCTGCGTCATCCACTTCAGCGGGAACAGCGCCGCCACCTGCTGCATCCAGGTCGGCAGTTGCGAGTAGACGAAGAACACGCCGCTGAAGAACTGCAGGACCAGGGCGATCGCCGCGAACACCACGCCGGCCGACGCCGGGCTCTTCGCCAGCCGCGAGGCGGCGATGCCCGCGGTGGTGCCGGCGAGCGAGCCGAGCACGGCGACCCAGGCGAACGTCAGCCAGTGACCGGTGTCGACCGGCAGCGGCACGTCGAACAGGGTGCGGGCGACGACCAGCAGCAGCGCCAACTGGCCCGCCGTGCTGACGACCACCAGCCCGGCCTTGCCCGCGAAGTAGCACCAGGCGGGCATCGGCAGCGCCTGCAACCGGGCGAGGCTGCCGTCCTGCCGCTCGGTGGCCACCGAGGTCCCGACGCTCTGGAAACTGGTGAGCATGATGCCGGTGGCGGCGATGCCCGGCAGGAAGTACTGGGGGTAGGTGATCCCGCCCGGCACGCTCTCGCCCTCGAAGACCGAGCCGAAGATCGACATCATGAGCGCCGGGTACAGGAACCCGAAGATCATCGCCTGCCGGTCGCGGACGAACAGCCGCAACTCCACGCCGACACGGGCGAGGGCGATCCCCGCGGCCGGAGGCACACCGGCCCGACGGACTGTCGCACCCTGCTCTGTTGCATCGTGCACCGATGTCATCGGGCGTTCTCCTCGGAGTCGATGAGGGTCAGGTAGACGTCCTCGAGTGACGGCCGCACCACGGCGAGACCGTCGATCTCGCCGGCCGGATGGTCCGCGAGCAGGCGGCGCAGGACGGCCGTGGGCTCGCCGGTGACCTCGTCGTGACGGCCGCCCGACGCGTCGGTCCAGGTGACCGTCGCGCCGAGGTCGAGCCGTCCGCCGAGCGCGTCGGGGGTCGAGACCTCGACCACGCGGCCGCGGGCGATCACCGCGACCCGGTCCGCCAGGTGCGCGGCCTCGTCGAGGTAGTGGGTGGTCAGCAGGACCGTCGTGCCCTCAGCCTGCACGCCCTCGACGAGCGACCAGAACTGCCGGCGGGCGGCGGGGTCGAACCCGGTCGTCGGCTCGTCGAGGAACAGCAGTTCGGGTCGGCCCTGCACGCCCAACGCGACGTCGAGCCGGCGCCGCTGGCCGCCGGAGAGCTTGGTGACGCGCGTCCGGACCTTCTCCTGCAGGCCGACCATCTCGACCAGCTCGTCGACCGGCCGCGGATGGGCGTGGTAGTGCCCGAAGTGCCGCAGCATCTCGCCGACGGTGAGGTCGACGGCCCCGAGGTCGTTCTGCGCGACGACCCCGATGCGGGACCGCCAGGACCGGTCCGCGGTGCCCGGATCGGCACCCAGCACCGTCACCTCACCCCCGCTGCGCGCGCGGAATCCCTCGAGGATCTCGACGGTCGTGGTCTTTCCGGCGCCGTTCGGACCCAGCAGGGCGACGCACTCCCCCGGCGCCACGTCGAGGTCGACGCCGTCGAGGACGCTGACGTCGCCGTAACGCTTGCGCAACCCGCGGACCCGGATCGCGGGGGCCACGGCGGGCGGAGCGGTCACGGTGGGGCCGGGTCCAGCGGCCGGAGCGGATGCGGTCATGGTCTGAGCCTGCCCCGCCCCGGGCGCGCGCGACACCACCGTGCGTCGGGTCCGGGGTCCACCGTCCGGTGGACCGCCCGGAGCGGACGACACCACCCGAACGGGCAGGCTCCGAACCGCACCCTTCTGTTCGCCGAACTCCGCGCTTACGGTGCGAGGTCAACGCCCGCCCGAGCCTGGAGGCCACGATGACCGACGATGCCCTGGAACGCCGCTTCCCCCGCCGCCTGCTGCTCGGTGGTGGTGCGG
>CAXUNA010000702.1:0-2192 GCA_964252095.1 uncultured Jatrophihabitans sp.
CACCTGTTCGCGGTCGCGCCCACGGGCGCCCGCGGACACGGCGGCGAGCGCCCACCAGACCCACCTCAGGTGCAGCCGGCGCCACGCGCGCTGACCCAGGCGGTACTGCCGGCGGCTGTTCTCGGGCGACTGCCAGGCCTTCCACCGCATGCGGGCCTGGTAGTAGGCCATCTGCTCGTCGTGCTTGGTGATGTTGGCGGGGTGCTGCCGGTACCAGGCGCCCTGCCGGTCGATCGGGACGAACGCCGCCCGCCGGCTCATCCGGAGGTAGAGGTCCCAGTCCTCGACGTAGGGCTGGTCGACGTCGAACCGGCCCGCGGCCTCCACCGCGGCACGGCGGTGCAAGGCCGTCGCGGGCGGCCACATCGTCCCCGACACGATCAGCGTCTCGAAGCTCGACGGCGCGTGCGGTGGCACCGCGACGAGGTCGAACCGACCCACGCGCCGACGGTCCGCCTGGGCCGCCGCGTGCGCACCGCGTCGCAGCGGACGGCCGGCGACGTCGACGTACTCGGCGACGCCGTACACCCCGGCCGCGTCCGGCTCGCCGTCGAGCGTCGCGACGAGCACGGCGAGCGAGTCCGGCAGCCAGAGGTCGTCGCTGTCGACGAACGCCAGCAGGGTCACGCCCTCGGTGACCAGGTCGAGAGCGGCGTTGCGCGCACTCGACACGCCGCCGTTGGGTTGCCGGACGACGCGGAAACGGCCGTCGCGCTCGGCGAATCCGTCGGCGACGGCGGCTGTGGCGTCGGTCGAGCCGTCGTCGACCACGATGCACTCCCAGGCGCGGTAGGTCTGGTCGAGCACCGACTGAAGCGTCGCGGCGAGGTGGAGCGCCGCGTTGTACGCCGGGACCACGACGGCGACCCGCGGCGTCGCGGGCGGCGCCGGGGTGGGGTCGGCCGGAACGGTCACGCGACCGTCCTACCCGTGACCCCCCGACGCCGCACGGGACCGGTGGCACCGTGACGGACGCCGGCGTCGAGACCCCCGGGACGGACACCGCTGCGGCCGGCCTGCGCAAGCGCACCGTCACCGGTGGCCTCTGGTCCGCCGCGAGCCAGGTCGTGCCGGCGCTGTCCACCGCGGTCCTCTCGGTGGCCGCGGGGCGGTTGCTCGGGAGCTCCGCGCTCGGCGCGCAGAGCCTCATCGCGTACGTCAACGCCGCGGTGGCGGCCGTCCTCGTCTACTCGCTCAACACCGCGCTGCTGCAGGTCGGCGGGCGGCTGCAGGGTGAGGGCGACGAGCACCGCGCCCGGGCCCTGACGCGCTGGGCGATCGGGGCCCACCTCGGCACCGGAGTGGTCGTGTTCGCGTCGATGGCGCTGTCGGCGCTGTTGATCGGCGAGTACCAGCTCGCCTGGGTGGTGATCGGTGCGGTGTCGGTCCTCGACGCCGTCGCCGACGGCTTCGCGGTGCGGCTGATCCTCACCGAGGGATGGGGGCGGATCGGGCGGCTGCGCCTGGTCTTCCAACTCATCGGCCCACCGCTCGGGATCGCCTTCCTGCTCGCGGGATTCGGCGTCACCGGCATCTTCGTCGGCGACGGACTGGCCGCGCTCGGCCTGCTCGTCGCCGTGTTCCTGCGCTACCGCCGGATGCGGCACCTGCCCCTGGTCCCGGCCGGCGACCCCGCAGTCGTCGACACCCCGACGGCCGACGGATCGGTCGCCGGAGCCCACCGGTCGGCCACGGTCACGGGGTCCCTCGCCACCGCCCGGTGGACGTTCCGCGCGGGCCGTTGGGGTCCGCCCCCGGGCCGCCGCGCCCACGACCCGCGCCCGCCGGTGCGGGTATGGCCCACCTACGTGCTGTTCGCCCTCGACGCGTTGATCACCCAGGTGGTGTCGAAGCGGATCGAGTTCGTCGTCCTCGCGGTCCTCGCCACCGACAGCGCGATCGGCATGTACTCCGTGGCCTTCATGGCGGTGAACCTGATCTCGATGGTGCCGTTGGGGATCGCCGCGGCGGCGATGCCGATCGTCGCCGCGGCCGCCGCCCGTGGCGAACTCTCCGCGGCCACCCGGCACCTCCGGTTCGCGCTCCGGCTGGGCACCCTCGTGGCGGTGCCGATGGTCGGACTGCTCGCGGCCGTCGGCCCCTACGCGGTCACGGTCGTGTACGGCTCGGCCTACGACGAGGCGGCCCGCCTGGTGCCCCTGGCGTCGCTGGTCCTGCTCGTCGCGGTCGTC
>CAXUNA010000703.1:0-2178 GCA_964252095.1 uncultured Jatrophihabitans sp.
GGTCGTCACGCAACGTCTTCCTCACCGCCGCCGACCGCCGCGCCGCCGCCGTGTTCGCCCGCGCGCTGCGCACCGGGGCCGACGCCGCCGGACACCCGGCCGATCCGGGCGAGCCGCCGGAGGTCGTCGCCGCCGCGCTCCGGGTCCTCGCCCCGCACCCGGAGATCGGTGTCGACTACGTCGAGCTGCGGGCGACCGATCTCGGCCCCGCACCCGAACGTGGACCGGCCCGGTTGCTCGCCGCGGTCCGGATCGGCAGCGTCAGGCTCATCGACAACGTCCCGCTCGACCTGCTGTAGGAGAGAGAACGCCGTGCTGCTCGCGATCGACATCGGCAACACCAACACCGTGCTCGGGTTGTACGACGGCGACCACCTGACCTCGAGCTGGCGGATCAAGACCGACGCCCGCAACACCGCCGACGAGATGATCCTCGTCTTCCGCGGACTGTTGCAGGATCATCCGATCACTGGGATTGCTGCATGTAGCACCGTTCCGGCCGCCCTGCGCGAGCTGCGCACCATGCTCGACCGCTACTACGGCCACATGCCGCGCGTGATCGTCGAGCCCGGGGTGTCGACCGGCGTCGCGATCCGCATCGACAACCCCAAGGAGGTCGGCGCCGACCGCATCTGCAACACCGCGGCGGCGTTCCACCTCACCGGCGGACCGTCGATCGTCGTCGACTTCGGCACGTCCACGAACTTCGACGTCGTGGGCGCCAAGGGCGAGTTCCTCGGCGGCGCGCTCGCGCCCGGCATCGAGATCTCGGTCGACGCCCTCGCCTCCCGGGCCGCGGCACTGCGCAAGGTCGAGCTGGTCGAACCCCGCAGCCCGATCGGCAAGGGCACGGTCGAGGCGCTGCAGTCCGGCATCCTCTACGGCTTCGCGGGCCAGGTCGACGGCCTCACCCGCCGGCTCATCGACGCGCTCGCCCCCGATGACCCCGACGCTGTCGAGGTCATCGCCACCGGTGGCCTCGCCCCGCTGGTCACGCAGTTCGCCTCGTCGATCACGCGGCACGAGCCGGACCTCACCCTGCTCGGCCTGCGGCTGGTCTACGACCGCAACGTCTGAGCTTCCCCGGACCTGCGATCGCAGCACGTCGATCTCGCACCCGGGCGCGGTCGGGTCGAAGCCGTGCTCGATGAGCCAGCGGATCGCGCCCAGGCTCCGCACCGACCACCACGCGCGAACGACGTCGAGGTCGACGGGCCGGCCGTAGCCCGC
The DNA here is from genome assembly GCA_964252095.1 of uncultured Jatrophihabitans sp. GTDB lineage: Bacteria > Actinomycetota > Actinomycetes > Mycobacteriales > Jatrophihabitantaceae > CAXUNA01. The sequence continues at coordinate 1,231 of CAXUNA010000703.1, forward strand.
GACGACGTCGTCGAGGTGCTCCGGGTGCCCGAGGGTCAGCGTGGCGAGGTCGTACGCGGCGTCGCCCCGCCCGGCCTCGGACCAGTCGATGACGCCGGTGACCTCGTCCCCGGCCGTGAAGACGTGCGCCACCTGCAGATCACCGTGGATGAACACCGGCGGCCACGGGCGCAACGCGGTCTCGGCGAGGCGACGGTTGCCCGTGACCAGCTCGACGGGCAGGACGTCGTGGGCGAGCAGCCAGTCGCACTCGGCGTCGAGCTCCGACCTCACCACGGCGAGCTCGTGGCTGGCCCGGGACAGCGGCGGGGTGTCGTGCAGCGCCCGGATCGCGGCGCCGGCCGCGGCCCACGCGGCGGGCGACGCCGTCGACGGATGTCCGAGCCGGCCGAGGGCCGTTCCGGGCACCGCGGCGAGCGCGAGCACGGGCGGGCGGCGCCATAGCACTTGCGGCGTGGGGATCGGGGCCTGCGCCATGGCGTCGACCTCGACGTTGGTGCGCGCGGGATCGGCGTCGACCTTGAGGAACACGTCACCCACCCGCAGCGTCGCGCGTTCGCGGTGGGCGACGACGACCTCGACCTGCGCCATGGCGGCCATCCTCGACCCGGAACGCCTGCCCGTCACGGCGGTTTCGGTACCGCCGGGCGGCGGCCGCGCCCGGCTACAGCCAGCCGCGCTCGTCGGCGAGCCGGACCGCCTCGACCCGGTTGCGGACCTGGCACTTCGCGATCGCGCCGGAGAGGTAGTTGCGGACGGTTCCCTCCGACAGGAACAGCCGTTTCGCGATGCCGGCGACGGTCGCGCCGTCACGGGAGGCGACCAGCACGTCGCGCTCGCGGGCGGTGAGCGGCGACGTCCCGCCGGCGAGGGTGGCGGCCGCCAGCGCCGGGTCGACGACGTGCTCGCCCGCCGGCGTGGTGACGAGGTAGAGCGACGCGCCGGGCT
>CAXUNA010000704.1:0-2166 GCA_964252095.1 uncultured Jatrophihabitans sp.
GTCGGGCGGCGGCCTGCGCGACCCACCCTCGCGGGGTCGGTACCGAGATGCCGAGTCCGTTGTCCTCGCAGACGAGCAGCAACGGCAACGGCAGCCCGGCGTGCGAGAGCCAGGCCGCGGTGTTGAGGGCACCGGCGGCGGTCGAGTGGTTCAGACTGGCGTCGCCGAAGCTCGCCACGGCGACCGCGTCGGCGGGCCAGCGTGACGCGACGCCGAGCCGGGCGGTCCGCCCGATCGCGAACGCGACCCCGACCGCGCGCGGCAGGTGCGAGGCGATCGTGGAGGTCTGCGGGACGACGTTGAGCTCCGGGTGCCCGAACACCTTGTGCCGTCCGCCCGACGCCGGGTCGTCGACGCTCGCCGCGAGGCCGAGCAGGACGTCTCTCAGGCCGTCGACCAGGGGCCGCCCGGCCGCCGCCGACCGGGCGAGGTAGAAGGCTCCGGAGCGGTAGTGCAGCAGGGCGGGGTCGGTGGGGGCGAGGGCTTCGGCGACCAGGGCGTTGGACTCGTGACCGGCCGAGCCGATCGTGTAGTAGCCCTCTCCCCGCTCGCGCATCCGGCGGGCCTCGAGGTCGAGGTGCCGGCTGCCCGCCATGGCGTCGAAACTGCCGCGCCAGCGGGCGACGTCGGTCGGGGCGTCGTCGGAGGTCCCGCGGGCGGCGGCACCGCCCGGCTCGGAGTCGGAGAGGCCCTGGAGGGCTGCGCGCAGGTGCCGGTCGAGGTCGTCGTGCGGGGCGGTCACCACCGCATCCTCCCGGAGCGTGGACCGCCCGCGCCGGTCGGCTCGCGAGCAGCGTCTCGGACGGTTGCAGCCTGCAACGAAGAAGATCTGCGACGAACCCTTTGCCTCGTACAGGTTCAGCGCAGAGAGGGCCGAACATCCAGGGATTCCCGACCACATCCTCGACGTGAGGTCGGCGTTAAGAAGGGCGAGAGTTCGTCCCTCGACGCCCCAGGAGGCAGCCCCATGAACACCCTCTCGTTCCGCCGCGTCGCCGTCGTCACCGGGTCGCTCACCGCCGTCGATGCGCTCGCGTTGACCGGCGCGGTCGGTGCCCAGGCCGCGACGCCCGCCACGACGCCGGTCGTGGTCGGCAGCCAGGCGACCTCGGTCGCGGCCTCGCTCACCATCGCCGGCGGCGTGCCGCCGTTGAAGACCCCAGCGGTGACGCAGACCTGGAAGCGGGGCGACCCGTCGGTTCTGGTCGAGTCCGCGTCCGTGCCCGCTCTCCTGCCCGGCCAGAGCCTGGTCAGCGCCGGCGTCGCGGCCGGCACGGTCACGGTGCGCAAGACCGTGTCGAGCGCGTGCACCGGCCTCCTCGCGCCCGGTGGCGCACTCCAGGTCGGCAACGGCTCGGTCTGCAAGGCGACCGGAGGGACGCCCGGGGTCGCGGTCGACCTGGGTTCCCTGCTGACCAAGCTGCCGGTCGGCGTCGGCGGCCTCGAGATCACCGCCACCGGCATCACGGCCCGCGCCTCGTACCAGGCAGGCGTCACCGACGGCGCCGGCTCCCTGCTCAACGGCCGGATCAGCGTCTGCCTCGGACTCACCGTGAACGGTGCGTGCGTGGGGGTCCCGCAGTCGATCCCGCTGAAGTTCGGCGGCACGAAGAACGAGGACGTCGTGCCCGTGATCGTGAACGCCCTCACCACCGTCCCGCAGTTGCGGTCCCTCGCCTCGACGCTGACCACGCTGCTGACCCCGGTCGTCCAGATCCGCACGAACGTGCAGGGCCTGAACTCGGCCGGTGTGCGCACCGTGATCGGGCTGCAGGTCAAGCTGCTCAAGGGCGGCCTGACCTCGAACCTCGCCTCCGCCGTCGCGGGTCCGCGCCCGTCCTGACCCCACGCACGGCGCGGGGCCCGCCCCCCCCCCCGCGGGGGGGGCGCCGCCTCGTGTCGGGAACCTGTTCCGGCGACCACAGAACATCGACGACTTATATAAGCAGCTGATACATTCGGTCGGGTGAGCGCATCCGGAACCGCCAGTTCCCTGGCCGCCTTCTACACCTGGTGGCGCCGGGTCGCCGACCGCGGCGGCTTCTCCAGCGCCGCGCTGTCGACGCTCGACACCCTCGACCGGCTGGGGCCGCAGCGGATCTCCGACCTCGCCGCGCGGGAGCGCCTCAGCCAGCCCGGTATGACCGGGCTGGTCACCCGGCTGGC
>CAXUNA010000705.1:0-2165 GCA_964252095.1 uncultured Jatrophihabitans sp.
TGCCGCACGGCGTGGCGTTGTCGCCGGTGTCCTGCGGGCGGGCGATGAGGGTCTCGGCGTCGTCGGCGGTGTCGTAGAAACCGCCTTCGCCGTCGACGAAATGATCGAGCGTGAGGTCGAGCAGGTGTTCCGCCACGTCGGCCCACACCGGCTCGCCGGTCGCCTGGTGGAGCAGGAGGAGTCCTTCGGCGAGGTCCCCGTGGTCCTCCGCGACACCGGCGGCCGCGCCGACCATGCCGCCCCTCGAGGACCGGCGCAACCGACCGCGGCCGTCGCCGACCAGATGGGTCTCGACGACGAACCGGGCCGCGGACCGCGCGGCCGCGACGAACGCCGGCTCGTCGAGCACCACCCCGGCCTCGGTCAGCGCACCGATCGCCAGGCCGTTCCAGGCCGTGACGACCTTGTCGTCGCGGGCGGGCTGCGGCCGGCGGTCGCGAGCGGCGAGCAGTTTCTCGCGCCAGGCCGGCCACGCTTCCGGTGCACCGTGCAACATCTGCAGCGTCGACGCGCCGTTCTCGAACGTGCCGTCGACCGTCACCTCGAGCAGCGCCGCGGCCGACGCCCCGTCTTCCGGACCGAGCACCTCGACCAGTTCCGCCGGGGTCCAGACGTAGGTCAGCCCCTCCTCGCCGTCGGTGTCCGCGTCGAGCGCCGAGGCGAAGCCACCCTCCTCGGTACGCAGGTCGCGCAGCAGGAAGGCCGCCGTGGAGTGGGCGACCGCGGCGAACTCGTCGCCCTCCGCGGTGCCGGCGCACAACCGGGCGGCGTGGGTGTACGCGCGCAACAGCAACGCGTTGTCGTACAACATCTTCTCAAAGTGCGGCACCACCCACGCGGCGTCGACGCTGTACCGGGCGAAGCCACCGGCGAGCTGGTCGTGCAGGCCGCCGCGGGACATCGCGGCCAGCGTCTGCACCGCCATCCGGCGGGCCGCCTGATCGCCGGTGCGCTCGTGGTGACGCAGCAGGAACTCCAGGACCATCGACGGCGGGAACTTCGGCGCGCCGCCGAACCCGCCGCGGGCGGCGTCGAACGACTGCGCCAACGCGGCGACCGCACCGGCGAGGTCGTCGTCGCTCAGGGGGTCGGTCGCCACCGGCAACGACTGCCGCGACGCCAGGACCTTGGTCAGCTGCGCACCTGCGTCGTGCACGTCGGAGCGGCGTGACGTCCACGCGTCGGTGACGGCGGCCAGCAGCTGCAGGAACTGCGCCCGCGGGTAGAAGGTCCCGGCGAAGAACGGCGCGCCCTCGTAGGTGATGAAGGCGGTCATCGGCCAGCCGCCCGAGCCGTTCATCGCCACGGTGGCGTTCATGTAGACGGCGTCGACGTCCGGTCGTTCCTCGCGGTCGACCTTGACGGCCACGAAGTCCCGGTTGAGCACCTCGGCGACGCCCTCGTCCTCGAACGAGTCGTGCGCCATGACGTGGCACCAGTGGCACGCGGCGTAGCCGACCGACAGCAGGATCGGCACGTCACGGCGGCGGGCCTCGGCGAACGCGTCGTCGCCCCACTCCCACCAGTCGACCGGGTTCTCGGCGTGCTGGAGCAGGTACGGCGACGTGGCGGAAGCGAGCCGGTTGGTCACCGCTCCTGTGTACCCCGCGGTCCGGAGGCCACGGCCCGAACGGGCTCGACGCCGGCAGCTCCCGAGGATTATCGTCAGCACATGCGTGACATCCCGGCGGAGCTGACGACCGCCCCCACGGTCACGCCCGAGGTCGAGTCCGACGTCTGGGCCGTCGCCGGCGAGCGGGTCCGTCACGGTGCCACCACCTTCGCCGCCCGGGCCCGCTCCGAACGACGCGGGGACCTGACCCTGAACCAGACGTCGGTGCTGGGCCTGCTCCACAAGCACGGCCCGATGACGCCCGGCGAGATCGCCCACCGGCTCCGCAGCCGCCCGCAGTCATTGACCCGCACGTTCGCCTCCGTCGAGGACGCCGGGTGGACGACCCGCACGCCGGATCCGGGTGACGGTCGTCAGGCGTTGCTGACGATCACCGCGACCGGCCGGGAGGCGATCCGCGCCGAGATGCGGCCGCGTGCGGAGTGGGTCGCCCGCGTCATGGAGCAGGAACTGACCGCCGCCGAGCGTGACCTGCTCGTCGTCGCCGCCGGTCTGCTCGACCGGCTGGCCGAGGTCGACGCGGCCGTCGGCC
>CAXUNA010000706.1:0-868 GCA_964252095.1 uncultured Jatrophihabitans sp.
GCCCGTGCCGTTCCGGTCACCCTCCGCCGGGTCCCCGGCGGAGGTCCTGCGCCCGGGCCAGGCCCTCGTCGGGGGCAGCGCCGGCACCGACAACCTCGGCAGCGCCTCCCTGCCCGACGCCCGCGGGAACGTCGACTCCTTCCCGCCGTTCCAGCTGGTGCTCCAGGGCGACGGCAACCTCGTCGAGTACGAGCAGTCGCCCTCGACCCACACCCGGACCGCGCGGTGGGCGACCTCCACCACCACGGCGACCCGCCTGGTCTTCCAGACCGACCACAACCTGGTCCTGCGCGATGCCGCCGGCCGGGCGCTGTGGGCCACCGGCACCGCGGGCAGCAACGCGGTGTACCTGTCGCTCTACGGCAACGGTCAACTGGCGTTGCAGGACGCCGCGGGGCACCCCGTCGCACTCGTCGGACCGGCGATCACGCCCGCGCCGGGTGTGGTGGTGGGCGAGTCGGCGTCGCCCGGCGGTGAGTTCGTCCTGCTCCAGCAGTCCGACGGCAACCTGGTCGAGTACCAGCGGGTGCGCACCGGGCTGCGGGCCGTGTGGTCCTCGGGCACGGTGGGGGCCGGACCGGTCCGACTCGTCGCGCAGTCCGACGGCAACCTGGTGCTGCGGAAGCTCGCCGACGGCCGCGCCGTCTGGGCGTCGGGAAGCCGCGCTGCCGCCGGCTACCACCAGCTGGACGTCCAGGACGACGCGAACGTCGTGCTCTACCGCACCGACGGCGTCCACCGGCTGGGCGCGGTCTGGGCGAGCCACACCCGCGTCTGAAACGCCGAGTGGCGGCCCCCCGCCGGGGGGGTGGGGGGGAAAAACGCCCCCCACCCCCCCCCGGGGCGCCACCCCCCCGCAACGGGGGGG
>CAXUNA010000706.1:878-2163 GCA_964252095.1 uncultured Jatrophihabitans sp.
GGGCGCCCCACCCCCGGGTCTCAACCCCCGCGGGGCGACCGCGGGGGGTGTGGGGGGGGGAAATCCTCGCCACTCACCCACCGGGGTCGCCACTCGCGCGATCAGGTGGTGCAGGGTGCAACGGTCAGGCCGCTGCGGGGTCGATCAGTAGCGGTAGGTGTCCGGCTTGAACGGACCCGCGACGTCGACACCGATGTACTCGGCCTGCTGCTTGGACAGCGTGGTGAGCTTCGCGCCCACGGCGTCGAGGTGCAGCCGGGCGACCTTCTCGTCCAGGTGCTTCGGGAGGACGAAGACCTGCGGCGTGCCGCCGTCGGCCGGCTGGTACTGGTCGTTCTTGGTGACGATCTCGATCTGCGCGATGGTCTGGTTCGAGAACGACGCCGACATCACGAAGCTCGGGTGACCGGTGGCGTTGCCGAGGTTCAGCAGGCGACCCTCGGACAGCACGATGATCGTGTGACCGTCGGGGAAACGCCACTCGTGGACCTGCGGCTTGATCTCGTTCTTGACGATGCCCGGCACGGCCGCGAGGCCCGCCATGTCGATCTCGTTGTCGAAGTGACCGATGTTGCCGACGATCGCCTGGTGCTTCATCCGGCCCATCTGCTCGGCCATGATGATGTCCTTGTTGCCCGTCGTGGTGACGAAGATGTCCGCCCGGTCCACGACGTCGTCGAGCCGGACGACCTCGAGGCCGTCCATGGCCGCCTGCAGCGCGCAGATCGGGTCGACCTCGGTGACGACGACGCGGGCGCCCTGGCCGCGCAGCGACTCGACGCTGCCCTTGCCGACGTCGCCGTAACCGCAGACCACGGCGAGCTTGCCGGCGATCATGGTGTCGGTGCCACGGTTGATGCCGTCGATGAGCGAGTGGCGGCAGCCGTACTTGTTGTCGAACTTGGACTTGGTGACCGAGTCGTTGACGTTGATCGCCGGGAACAGCAGCGTGCCGTTCTTCGCGAACTCCAGCAGGCGGTGGACGCCCGTGGTGGTCTCCTCGGTCACGCCGACGACGCCGCGGGCCATGGTGGTGAAGCGCTGCGGGTCGGTGGCGAGGCTGCGACGCAGGGTCTCGAGGATGACGCGGTACTCCTCGGAGTCCGACGCGTCGGCCTGCGGGACAGCGCCCGCGCCCTCGAACTCGACGCCCATGTGGATCAGCAGGGTGGCGTCGCCACCGTCGTCGACGATGGAGTCCGGGCCGGTGCCGTCGGGCCAGGTGAGCAGCTGCTCGGTGCACCACCAGTACTCCTCGAGCGTCTCGCCCTTCCAGGCGAAGACC
>CAXUNA010000707.1:0-2160 GCA_964252095.1 uncultured Jatrophihabitans sp.
GAACACGGCGTCGAAGCGGTCGGCGCCCGGCAGCCCGCGCAGCGCGGCCGCCTGGCCGCCGGCGAGCGCCTGGGCGACCCGGTCACCGCCCGCGACGCCGAGATCGGTGAGCCGCGAGGACATGGCCGAGGTGAGCACGGTGCCGAGCACCGCGAGACCGAGCGCCAATCCCAGCTGCCGAGCGGTGTTCACCGCACCGGCGGCCATGCCGCCACGCTGCAGCGGGACGGTCGACATCGCCGCCGAGCTCAGCACCGGGAAGGTGGTCCCGACGCCCACGCCGGTCACGATCAACCCGGCCGTCAGCGCGGGCCAGTCCGCCGCGCCGCGCAACTGCAGCGCCATGACGAGCGAGCCCGACCCGATCAGTCCCACACCGGCGGCGACCACCGGCCCGGGCGGGCGGCCGTGCAGCACCCGCGAGCCCACGGCACTGGTCACCAGCGCCGCGGCCGACAGCGGCACACCACCGGCGAGGCCCGCCTCGATCGGTGACAAGCCGACCACCGACTGCAGCCAGATCGACACGAACACCAGCGAGGAGAACGCCACCAGGCTCGCCGCGCCCGCCGCGAGCAGGGTCCCCGTGAACACCCGGTGCCGCAGCAGCGCGAGGTCGAGCATCGGCGACGCCGCCACCCGCTCGCGCAGCACGAACGCGACGAGCGCCACCACCGCCACGGCGAACGACGCCACCGGGCGGGCGTCGGACCACCCGAGGGAGCCCGCCTCGATGAGTCCGTACGTCAGCGCGCCGGCGAACACCGTGAAGGTGACCAGGCCCGCGACGTCGAGGCGCGAGGTCGCGTGGCCGCGGTCCGAGGCGAGGGTGACCAGGCACAGCACGATCGTCAGCGCCGTCACGGGCAGGTTGACGAAGAAGATCCACCGCCAGCCCGCGTGCTCGGTGAGCACTCCGCCGACGATCGGGCCGAGCGCGGCGGCCGCGCCGCCCACCGCACCCCACACGCCGTACGCGGTGCCACGCGCGCGGCCCTGGTACGAGGAGTTCAGCAGCGCGAAGGTGGTCGCGAACATCGCGGCGCCGCCGATGCCCTGCACCGCGCGGGCGGCCACCAGCACGTCGACCGATCCCGCGAGCCCGCTCGCGAGGGAGGCGAGCGCGAACAGCACGAGGCCCGCGAGGTACACGCGCCGGTGACCGAGCCGGTCACCGATCGTGCCGGCTGCGAGCAGGGTCGCGGCGAGGACCAGTGCGTAGCCGTCGACGACCCACTGCAGGTCGGAGAACGACGCCTCGAGGTCCAGCGCCATCGCGGGGAGCGCGACGTTCACGATCGTGACGTCGACGAGCAGCATCAACGAGCCGAGGCAGACCGCGACCAGCGGCCACCAGTTCTTCATGGGATTCCTCCGTCGGGTGGGCCGTGGTGGGCGGTACGTGCACACGACGGCCGGGCGCTGCCGGGATCGACAGCGGGGCCGGAACCAGGCCGGTTCCGGGGCAGGATCGAGTCTGACCGTCCGGGTCGGCTTCCCGCGCGTGCGCGGCGGAACGCGCACACTTCCTCCATGACCACCGTCGTCGACCCGCCGTCCGTCGTGATCGACGAGTTGGACCGGAAGATCCTCCACTGCCTGATCGTCGACGGCCGGGCGCCGTACGCCCGGATCGGCGAGGTGCTCGACGTCTCCGAGCAGACGGTCGCGCGCCGGTTCGGTCGTCTGGTGCGCGACGGCGTGGTGCACGTCGTCGTCGGCCGGAACTCCGGCGCGCTCGGCGGGGCCGACTGGTTCGTGCGGCTGCGGTGCCGGCCGGACGGGCTCACCGCGGTGACCGAGGCGCTGGCGCGCCGTGCCGACACCGCGTGGGTCTCGGTGACCTCCGGCGGGGCCGAGGTCGTCTGCTCGGTCCGGCCGCCGCTCACCGACGGCGCGGTGGCGGACGCCGGCGCGATCCTGCTCGACCGGTTGCCCCGGTCCACCGCGGTGCTGTCGATGCAGGCCGCGATGCTGCTGCGCAAGTTCGAGCGCGACGCGGGGGAGTGGACCGCCTTCAGCCCGGGCCTGCCCGCGGGCGCGGTCGAGGCCCTCGTCGCCGGGCGGGTCAAGCGGGTACCGGACCCCTCCTCGCCGCCGCGGGAGGACCTGCTGCGCCCGGACGACGCCCCCCTGCTCGACCTGCTCGCGCGCGACGGC
>CAXUNA010000708.1:0-2157 GCA_964252095.1 uncultured Jatrophihabitans sp.
TGTTTCAGCATTCATCGCGCAACTCGCGAGAGCTGCGGCGGTGGAAAGATGGACCCTGAAACGAGTTCAGGGTGACGAAGGAGAAGAATGGCTGACCACCGCTACGACGTGCTGATCATCGGCTCGGGCGCGGCCGGCCTCACCCAGCCGCTCATCGTGACCGGCGCGGTCGCCGTCATCCTCGGCGTGCTCTACCTCGCCGCACCGCTCATGGGCCAGGACCTCTCCGCGCAGATCGCGCACGCCGACTTCGCCCACGACCACCCGCTCGCGCCGGTCGACCTGCGGTGGTTCGGCGGATCGTTGCAGTTCGGCTACTCGCTGTACGTCCCGATCCTCGCGGCGTACGTCGGGCCGCAGGTGTTGGGTGTCGTCGCCGCGGTCGTCGCCACGTTGCTCACGACCGCGATCTTCATCCGGAGCGGGCTACGACACCCGGTGCTCGGGGGCGTCCTCGCCGCGGCCTGCGAGGTCGCGAACCTCACCGAGGGGCGCATCGCGTTCGCCGTCGGCCTGGTGTTCGGTCTCGCCGCCGTCCTGCCGCTGGTGAAGGCCGACGGCGGTCACCGGCTGTGGTCGGCCGTCGCCGCCGCCCTCGCCGGCGCCGCGAACCCGGTGGCCGGTCTGTTCGTCCTCGTCGTGGCCCTGACCGTCCTGGTACACGGGCGCGTCGCCGACGCCGCGCGGCTGGTCGTCGGCGCGGGCATCGGCATGGGCGCCGTGTCGGTCGTGTTCGCCGACGGCGGCGCCTTCGTGTACGCCGGCGGCGACGCGGCCCGCGCTGCTGCCGTGACCGTGTTGGTGGCCCTGCTCGTCCCCCGCTGGGCGAGCTACCTCTGGACCGGCGCCGCGATCGGCGTGGTCATGGTCGCCGCGGCGTTCGTGTTCACCACACCGGTCGGCGCGAACGCGTCGCGCCTCGCGATGCTGTTCGCCATCCCCGTCATCGCCGCGGCCGCGGAGTTCGTGTGGTGGAAGACGGTCACCGCGATCGTCGCGGCCGCCGTCATCCAGACCCCTTTCGTCTTCGGCACGATCACGTCCGCCGGGCAGTCGGTCACCCGCCCGGGCTACTTCACCCCGCTCGTCGACCGGATCGCAGCGGGCGGCCCGCTCACCGGCCGCGTCGAGATCCCCGAGGTCACCGGGCACTGGGAGGCGGCGTACGTCGCGCGGCACTACCCGCTCGCCCGCGGCTGGTTGCGGCAGGTGGACATCGAGCTCTGGGACTCGACCTTCTACGGCGACGACGGCCCCACGGCCGCCGCCTACCAGACCTTCCTGCGCCGGACCGCCACCCAGTACGTCGCCGTCCCGGACGCCCGGCTCACCTTCTACGGCGGACGCGAGGCGACCCTGATCCGGCAGGGCCTTCCCTACCTGCGGCAGGTGTGGAAGGACGACGACTGGACCCTCTACGCCGTCGCCGGCGCCACCCGGGTCGTCTCGGCCCCCGCCACCGCCGTCACGCTGAACGCCGCCGACATCGGGTTCACCGCGCCCGCCACGACCGAGGTCCGGGTCTCCGCGCGCTGGTTCCGCTGGCTGACGCTGGATTCCACCGACGGCACCGCGTGCATCGAGCCGACCGGCACCGGCGACGACGCGACGGTGATCGTGCGGACCGGCACCGGCGGGAAGTACACGCTGACCTCGTCGCTCGTCGGCGACCACCGCCGCTGCGCCGACGGCACGTAGTCCCGCTCAGCGCCGCACGACGACCACGCCGAGCGTGCCCGGCCCGAGGTGCGCACCCACCACGGCACCGAGTTGCGACTGTTGCATCGTGAGCAGGTTCGGCAACGCGGTACGCAACCGCTCGACCACACCCGCCGCGGCCTCGGGCGCGGCGACGTGCTGGACCGCCACGTCGACCGGCGCGTCACCGGCCGCCTCGACCGCGAGCTGCACCAGCCGGCTGAGCGCCTTGGCCGACGTCCGCACCTTCTCCAGCGGTTCGATCTGACCGTCCCGCACCCGCAGCAGCGGCTTGATCGACAGCCCGGCACCGACCAGGGCGGCCGCGGCACCGATCCGCCCACCGCGTCGGAGGTGTTCGAGGGAATCGACGTAGAGCAACGACGTCGTGGCGTCGACCACCGCCATCGCCGCGGGCGGCAGCGACCCGGCCGGCGTCGAGGCCGCGGCGGCCTCGGC
>CAXUNA010000709.1:0-2150 GCA_964252095.1 uncultured Jatrophihabitans sp.
TGCCGAGCTTCTCCTTGATCCGCTTCTCGATCTCGTCGGCGAGGTCGGGGTTGTCGCGCAGGAAGTTGCGGACGTTCTCCTTGCCCTGACCGAGCTGGTCGCCCTCGTACGTGTACCAGGCGCCGGACTTCTTCACGATGGCCTGCTCGACACCGACGTCGATGAGCGAGCCCTCGCGGCTGATGCCCTGGCCGTAGACGATGTCGAACTCGGCCTGCTTGAAGGGCGGGGCGACCTTGTTCTTGACGACCTTGACGCGGGTGCGGTTGCCGACGGCGTCGGCGCCGTCCTTGAGCGTCTCGATCCGACGCACGTCGAGGCGCACCGACGAGTAGAACTTCAGCGCCTTGCCGCCGGTGGTGGTCTCCGGCGAGCCGAACATGACGCCGATCTTCTCGCGCAGCTGGTTGATGAAGATCGCGGTGGTACCGGAGTTGGACAGCGCGCCGGTGATCTTGCGCAGCGCCTGGCTCATCAGCCGGGCCTGCAGACCGACGTGGCTGTCACCCATCTCGCCCTCGATCTCGGCGCGGGGCACCAGCGCCGCCACCGAGTCGATGACGATGATGTCGAGCGCGCCGGAGCGGATCAGCATGTCGGCGATCTCGAGCGCCTGCTCACCGGTGTCCGGCTGGCTGACGAGCAGCGCGTCGGTGTCGACGCCGAGGGCGCGGGCGTACTCGGGGTCGAGGGCGTGCTCGGCGTCGATGAACGCCGCCACCCCGCCTCCCGCTTGGGCGTTCGCCACCGCGTGCAGGGCGACGGTGGTCTTGCCGGAGGACTCCGGACCGTAGATCTCGACGACCCGGCCGCGGGGCAGCCCGCCGATGCCGAGCGCGATGTCGAGGGCGATGGAGCCGGTGGGGATGACCTCGATCGGCACGTGCGGGCGTTCGCCGAGGCGCATCACCGAGCCCTTGCCGTGGGCCTTCTCGATCTGCGCCATCGCGACGTCGAGAGCCTTGCCGCGGTCGAAACCTGCCATGGTGTCCCACTTCCTGATGAGTCTGGTCCGAGTGCTCGGAGGGTCGTCGTGGATCTCGTGACTGACGCTAGGACGACCCACCGACATTTCCGGGGACGACCTGCGAACTGTGGACAACCATCACGCTAGACGAACACCTGTTCGAGAGGGAAGTGCGACACGCCGATCCGACCCACGGCCGACGCGGCGGTCCTGTGGACGGGCGTCGGACACGAACCGGTTGCGATGGTCGCCGAGCGGTTCCCCCGGCGAACGCCCACCCCTACGCTCCTCCCACCCGGACAGGGGTCCGGGTCGAGCGCACACCACGGCAGGCCACCATGGCACGTACCTGGACACTTCCGGACGACTCGCCCCGCGAGGACCACGACGAGCAGTCGTGGTGGGCCCGCCACTGGTCCAACCCCACCTTCTCCGGCGTGCTGATCGGCGTCACGTCGGTGCTGCTGGTGATGGTCGTCGGCCTCTACATCGGGGCCGAGGCGCTGCACCTCGACCTCGGCCACCTGGGCTTCGCCAGCCTGCTCGGCCGCTGACACCCGTCGGCCGGCGTCAGCGCAGCTGACCCGGCACGTCGAACTCGGCGCACACGGCGGCCCACACCGCCTTGGCCTCGACGCCCCGCGCGAGCGCCTCGTCGACGGTGGCGCCGATCGTCGGCAGCCGGTAGTCGGACGCCAGGCTGTGCGCGTAGGCCGATCCGAACCGGGTCTCCATGCGCCGCCAGAACTCGGTGAGCCGCATGCCGACCAGGGTAGGAGGCGGGGCACACTCGGCCCGTGCCCGGGATCGCGTCACTGCTGCCGTCGGCCACCGAGATCGTGCTCGCCCTGGGCCTCGGCGACCGACTGGTCGGTGTCACCGACGAGTGCGTCGCGCCGGACGGGGTCCCGGTCGTCGTGCGTGCCCGCCAGCCCGTCGGGCTCACCGCCGGTGAGATCGACGCGTGGGTGCGCGAGCACGCCGCGGACGGGCTCTACGACGTCGACGACGCGTTGCTCGCCCGGCTCGCCCCGGACGTCGTGCTCACCCAGGACCTCTGCCACGTGTGCGCCCTGCCCGCCACCGACGTCGACCTGGCGCTCACGCGGGTGGGCTGCCCGTCGCACGTGGTGACGTTGCGCCCGTCGACCCTCGCGGACGTCCTCGCGAGCGTGCTCGAGGT
>CAXUNA010000710.1:0-2134 GCA_964252095.1 uncultured Jatrophihabitans sp.
GGTCGAAGAACGGTCCGAGCGACGCCGCGGTCTCGAGCGCGCGCTCGACCGGGGTCCCGTCCACGCACCCACCCTCACACGAACCCGCCCGGGCACCTCGCCTGCGGTGTCGCAGCCCACCGCCTCGCGCCTCGACGCCGCCGGTCGCCGTGTGGTTCGATGCGTGAGCACCAGCACGTCCAGGCGCGGGGAAAGCCGGTCGAAGTCCGGCACTGACCCGCAACCGTGGGCCGACCTCCGGAACAGGGGGTCGGCGAGTCGGAACGCCCGCCCCGGACGTCCTCACGTGAACGCCGTCGTGGTCTGCGGCGCGAGGTCTGCGCGGTGGGTCCGGCACGCCCGGGGACCCCACCTGACGGTCTCGCGGCGCGGCCGCCCCTGAAAGGGACCCATGCGCCTGCTCCGCCCCGCCGCCGCCCTCACCGTCCTCGGTCTGACACTCGCCGGAGCGGTCACCGTCGCACCGGGCGCGACCGCGGCGGTGACCTCGCCGGACACCACGAAGCTCGCGTCGTACCTGACCGCCGAGCTCACCGACGGCAACCACTACGCGCCGTTCAGCCCCGACTTCACCGACGTCGGCCTGACGATCGACGGCGCGCTCGCACTCGCGGCGACCGGCAGGGACAACGCCACCGTCGACGCCATCGCGGACTACCTGGACTCCACGACCGGCCGCAACTACGCCGAGTTCGACGGCGACCACGCCAACCTGGACAGCGGCGCGACGGCCAAGCTGGCACTGCTCGCCGAGGTCGCCCACCGCGACCCGCACGACTACGCCCAGCTGGACCTCACCGAGCTGCTCGCGGACAACGTCTGCACCGCGCAGCAGGTCACGAGCGATCCCGCCGACTGCGCCGGCGTCGGCAACTACTTCCACGCCACCTCGGTGTTCTCGCAGTCCCTGGGGATCATCGCGCAGCAGCGGGCGGGCACGGCCGACCAGACGGCCATCGACTACCTGGTCTCGCTGCAGCGTCCGGACGGCTCCTTCCCGAGCCTCATCCCGAACAGCAACGACTCCGACCCCGACAGCACATCGATGGCCGTGCAGGCCCTGGCGCTGCTGCCGACCTCGTTCCCGGCGGGACCGGTCGAGGCGGCCATCCCCGCCGCGATCGACTACCTGGCCGGCAGCCAGCACGCGGACGGCAGCTGGGGCCCGTCGTTCAACCCGGAGAGCACCAACTCGACCGCGTTGGCGATCCAGGCGTTCTCGACCACCGGCACCGTCCGCACCGACCAGCGCGCGAAGATCACCGCCGGGCTCGCCTTCCTCGCGAAGCTGCAGAACGCCGACGGCGGCCTGCCGGTGGGCGACGTCGCGGGCCAGACCGACTCCGACGTCCGGGCCTCCACCCAGGGTCTCGGCGGCGTGATCGGCGTGCCCTTCGGCACCCTGTCGGAGGCGGTCGCGGTCACCCGCACGGCCACCACCGACCCGGCTGCCACGGCAGCCGCGAGCTACCTCGCCGCGAACCTCGTCACGGGCGACCACGTCGAGAGCGGCGGTTTCGTGCAGCAGGGCCCGACGGCCGACGTCGGCTTCGGGCTGCTCGCGAGCGGCGGCCAGGACGCGACGCTCGGCAAGGTCCTCGCGTACCTCACGCTCGACACCACGCTGCGCTCCTACGTGAACGGCGCGAACTTCGGCGACAAGGCCGACTCCGCCTACGTCGGTGCGACGGCCAAGCTCGCCACGCTGCTCGAGCTCGCGAAGCAGGACCCCACCGACGTCGGCGTGAACCACGTCGACCTCATCGCCTCGTTGAAGGCGCTACAGGGCGCCGACGGCCGCCTGCACGACGACTCGGACTTCGGTGACTACTCCAACGTGTACGGCCAGGCGTTCGCGGTGCTCGCCTTCGTCGGCGCCGGCGACACCGCCGCCGCTGCCAAGGCCCGCACCGCGTTGATCGCTGCACAGTGCACCGATGGCGGTTTCCCGGAGCAGTTCGGCGCGGCGACGTGCACGTCCATCCCCGACGCCACCGGCCTCGCCGTCCAGGCGCTCGACGCCGGCCGCGGCACGACCCAGCAGGTCACGGCGGCTGCCGTGCCCGCCGAACTCACCGCCGCCCTGGGCTGGCTGACCGCCCACCAGAACGCCGACGGCTCCTACGCCGGTGCG
>CAXUNA010000711.1:0-2130 GCA_964252095.1 uncultured Jatrophihabitans sp.
GCGGCCGCGGGGGTCGAGCGCCGGGGGGAGGGCGTCGCCGCCCCACGGGTCCGGTCCGGGCTGTCGTGGCATGCGGGCCAGGGTAGGTCCGGACCCGCTGAGAACCCGTCACCGACGCGGGGGCGGCTCCTGTGTCGGGCGGGCGTGACGGGCCGGTCCGATAGCCTCCGACCCCGTGAAGGGCATCGTTCTGGCAGGCGGCACGGGGTCGCGGTTGCACCCCATCACCCGGGCGGTGTCCAAGCAGTTGCTGCCCGTGTTCGACAAGCCGATGATCTACTACCCGATCTCGGTGCTGATGCTCACGGGCATCCGCGACATCCTCGTCATCACCACCCCGCACGACCAGGACCAGTTCGTCCGACTGCTCGGCGACGGCAGCCAGTGGGGGATCTCGCTGACCTACGCCGCGCAGCCCTCTCCCGACGGCCTCGCCCAGGCGTTCCTCATCGGCGCCGACCATCTCGCGGGCGGGCCGGCGACCCTGGTGCTCGGCGACAACATCTTCTTCGGCCACGGGTTCGGCGGGACGTTGCACAGCGCGGCCACGTCGACCGTCGCGGACGGCGGCTGCACGCTGTTCGGCTACCGCGTCGGCGACCCCGAGCGGTACGGCATCGCGGTGGTCGACCGCGACGGCGTGCTCACCGACATCGAGGAGAAGCCGGCGCAGCCGAAGTCGAACCTCGCCGTCACCGGCCTCTACATGTACGACGCCGACGTGGTCGAGATCGCGCGCGGCCTGCAGCCCTCGGCGCGCGGGGAGCTGGAGATCACCGACCTCAACCGCGTCTACCTCGAGCGGGGCGACGCCCACCTCGCCGACCTCGGTCGCGGCATGGCCTGGCTCGACACCGGGACCATGGACTCGCTGCTCGAGGCCGGGCAGTTCGTGCAGGTGCTGCAGCACCGGCAGGGCATCACCATCGCCTGCCTCGAGGAGATCGCGCTGCGCCGCGGCTGGATCGACGTCGACCGGGCGCTGGAGCTCGGCGCCGAGATGGGCAAGTCGAGCTACGGGGCCTACATCCTGCGGGTCGCCGCGGAGTTCGCGGAGGAGCGGGCGTGAGGCCCACGGGCGGCGTCGCCCTGGCCGAACCGGCCGAACCGGCCGGACCCATCCGATCGGTCGAATCGGACATTCCGGGCGCGGCCGGGTCGGTCGGCGAGGTCCACCCGCGTAGCTACGAGGTTGCACCGTCATCGCGGTGCAACCTCGTAGTCGGTCGGGCAGGGGTCGACGCCGCCTCGGGAAACCGCCCGAATCGGACATTGCGGGAGGTGGGTCGGTGACGGTCGAGATCGTGCCGATGGCGGCGGCGGGATCCGCGATCGACGGGCTGCTGGTCATCACCACGAAGTCGGTCACCGACGAGCGTGGGACGGTGCGGGAGTTCTTCCGCACCAGCGGGTTCGCCGAGGCGGGGGTGCCGGTGCCGGACCGCTGGGAGCAGGTCAACATGACCTGGACCCACACCGGTGGCGTGCGCGGCCTGCACGGCGAGGCGATGACCAAGCTCGTGGGCGTCGCGTCGGGCGAGGCGTTCGGCGCGTACGTCGACGCGCGGCCGGGCTCGTCCACCTTCGGCGCGGTGGTGACGGTGCCGCTCGCGGTCGGCACGCAGGTCCTCGTCCCGGCCGGTGTGCTCAACGGCTTCCAGGCCGTCTCCGACGGCGGTTGCCAGTACCTGTACTGCTTCGACAGCGAGTGGCGGCCGGGGATGGCGGGCGTGGCGGTCACCCCGCTCGACCCGGACCTCGGCATCGACTGGCCGCTGCCCCTCGACCCCTCCGACCCGTCACGGGTGTCGGCGAAGGACGCCGCAGCGCCGCGGTTCGCAGAACTCGGCCCGCGAGAAGGGAACGTTGCATGACGCAACGCATACTGGTCACCGGTGGTGCCGGCTTCATCGGCGGGAACTTCGTGCGGCTGACGCTGGCCGAACGACCGGACGTCGAGATCACCGTGCTGGACAAGATGACGTACGCGGCCAGTGCCGCGGTCGTCCCGGACGACAGCCGCGTCCGGCTGGTCGTCGGCGCCGTCGCCGCCGCCGCGGTGGTCGCCCCGCGCGTCGCGGCGGCGGGCCTGGTCGTGGACTTCGCCGCCGCGTCGCCCCACGCCCACTC
>CAXUNA010000712.1:0-2127 GCA_964252095.1 uncultured Jatrophihabitans sp.
GGCCCATGGTCCGCCGGGCAGCGGGACGGCGGACCATGGGCCGAGGCTACCGACGGTCACCCGGCGCCGACCCGCTCAGTCGCCGACCGCCTCGATGCCCCGCTGGACCAGCAACGGGTCCGGGGTGCCGACCACCGCGGCGTCCTTGCCGTCGTAGTCGAACTGCGAGAGGAAGTGACGCATGGCGGCGAGCCGCGCCCGCTTCTTGTCGTTGGACTTGATGGTCGTCCACGGGGCGTAGTCGGTGTCGGTCAGCCGGAACATCTGCTCCTTCGCCGCGGTGTACGCGTCCCACTTGTCCAGTGACCGCAGGTCGATCGGCGACAGCTTCCACTGCCGCACCGGGTCGACCTGCCGGATGATGAACCGGGTCCGCTGCTCGGAGCGGGTGACCGAGAACCAGTACTTGGTCAGGTGGATGCCGCTCTCGACGAGCATCCGTTCGAACTCCGGCGCGTGTCGCATGAACAGCTGGTACTCGTCGTCGGTGGCGAATCCCATGACCCGTTCGACGACCGCGCGGTTGTACCAGCTGCGGTCGAACAGGACCGTCTCGCCGGCCGCCGGCAGCTGCGCGACGTAGCGCTGGAAGTACCACTGCTGCTGCTCGCGCTCGGTGGGCTTGGCGAGCGCCACCACGCGGGCGTACCGCGGGTTGAGGTGCTCCATGAACCGCTTGATCGTGCCGCCCTTGCCGGCGGCGTCACGGCCCTCGAAGATGACGACGTGCCGGCCGCCGGTCTCGGTGGACCAGTACTGGAACTTCAGCAGTTCGACCTGCAGCAGGTACTTCTGCTGGTCGTACTCGGCACGCGGGATGCGCTCCTCGTACGGGTAGTTCTCCCGCCAGGTGTCGACCGCCCGGCCCGACGCGTCGAGCAGCACGGGATCGTCGTCGTGATCCTCGCCGATGGTGTGGCCGTCGATGCGCAGCCGGTCGATGTATTCGCGGACGTCCTCGAGCATCCCCGCATCGTGACCGAACGGGATGAACGGCAGGCGAACGCCACTCACCAGTCCCAGGCGAAGCCGACGACGGCACGCTCGAGCACCGCGACGTACCGGTGGACCGACGGTTGGTCGCGCAGCGAGAACTCCTCCTGCCACACCACCCGGTCGTGCGGTGGCAGGTAGTGCGCCCACTCGCTGAAGCGCACCACCGACGGCAGCCGCGCCTCGTGGAACTGCACCCGGATGTCGAGGTTCTCGATGAGTTCGTGCGTTCCCCGGCGCATCACCGGCTCGGGGGCGACGTCGTAGTGCAGCCGGGTCCGGAACTCGATGTAGTGGGTGTCGCGGGCCGCGAGCGGGGCGAAGTGCAGGTCGACCGCCCAGATCCCCTCACCCAGCGGCACGAGGTCGCCGACCTCGCCGCCCTGGTCGGCCTCGACGACGGCGTGCGGGGTGTCGATCCGGTACTGGTACGAGGCGAGGCCGTCGACCCGCGACCGGATGTTGATCTGCGAGCGGTGCTCGACGGGGAGGCCCTCGGCGCCGAGCCAGTGGTGCTCGTGCAGCATCAGCGTGTCGAACTGCTTGTCGCGGTAGCCCGGCATGCCCGCGGGCGGCGGCAGCTGTCCGACGACGACGTCCGCGTCGGACGTGCCCGCGAGCATCGCCCGCAGCTGGTGGGCGTGGTCCGCGCGCATCGCGAACGCGTCGATGAAGCGCTCCAGCAACTCCGCGCTGAGCTGCTCGCCGCGGAGTGCCCGGGACACCGTGGACCTGATGGCGGTCGGCGCCACGTCCCGGTCCTCCGGGTGACGCTCCCGGGGGCGCGCGTGGAGATGGGCGGCGAGCACGGTGGCCACCGCCATGGTGTGGACCCCGGCGCCACGGTGCCGCTGGATCAGCTCCTCGCGCTGCCAGCGGTGCCGGTACCGCGTCCGCAACAGTTCGGCGAGGTGGAGCCCGGCCTCCCTGACCTGTCGGGCGCGGGCGGTGTCGGGCACGCGACCTCCCCGAACTCGGACCTCGCAGCTGCCGCGAGTGCAACACAAGCGCACGTTAGTGGATCTACGGTGAGGCCGACCGCGCCGAACCCGTGCCGCGGCCCGCAGCAGGAGGCCCCCGATGTCGTTCCGGCTCCACTCCGTCCTCGCCGGCTCCGCGGCGACCCTGCTCACC
>CAXUNA010000713.1:0-2126 GCA_964252095.1 uncultured Jatrophihabitans sp.
GCGTCAACGACCGCGCGCAACTCGCCGCGGTCCACCGGGTCTTCAACGACCGGCTCACGGCGTCGTTCATGCGCGCGGGGGTGCGCATCGTCGACCCCGCCACCACCTGGCTCGACGTCGACGTCGACCTCGCGCCCGACTGCGTCGTCCTGCCCGGCACCACCCTCGCCGCGGGCAGCAGCGTGAGCGCCGGCGCGCAGGTCGGGCCCGAGGTCACCCTCACCGCGACCCACGTCGGCGAGGACGCGGTCGTCACCCGGTCGGTCTGCGTGGAGTCGATGATCGGCGCCGGCACCACCGTCGGCCCGTACGCCTACCTGCGGCCGGGCGCCCGGATCGGCGAGGACGCCAAGATCGGCACGTTCGTCGAGGTCAAGAACAGCGAGGTCGGCGACGGCAGCAAGGTGCCGCACCTGACCTACGTCGGCGACGCCACGATCGGTCGCCGGAGCAACATCGGCGCGGCCACGGTGTTCGTCAACTACGACGGCGTCACCAAGTCGCGCTCGCGCATCGGCGACGACGTGCGCACCGGCGCGGACAACCTGTTCGTCGCACCGGTGAGCGTGGGCGACGGCGCGTACACCGCGGCCGGATCGGTCATCGTCAGCGACGTCCCGCCCGGGGCGCTCGGTGTCGCCCGGGCCCGCCAGCGCAACGTGGAGGGCTGGGTGGAGCGACGACGCCCCGGCACCGCCGCCGCGGACAGCGCCGCCCGCGCCCGTGACACTGCCGCACCACCGGACCCGCCGGGTCCGTAGGCTCGACCCCGCCATCCACCGCTCGAGACCTGCACTCCAGGGACACGGAGACGACTCAGCACATGAGCACACTGCAGACCGCGGGCCGCAAGAGCCTGATGTTGTTCTCGGGCCGGTCGTCCCCTGAACTCGCGGACGAGATCGCGGGTCACCTCGGCGTCACCGTCACCCCCACCCGGGCGTACGACTTCGCGAACGGCGAGATCTTCATCGCGCCGAACGAGTCGGTACGCGGGTGCGACGCGTTCGTGGTGCAGTCGATCCACCGTCGTCCGAACCACTGGATGATGGAGACGCTGATCATGGTCGATGCCCTCAAGCGGGCCTCGGCCAAGCGCATCACCGTCGTGCTGCCGTTCTACCCCTACGCCCGGCAGGACAAGAAGCACCGCGGCCGGGAGCCGATCTCCGCCCGCCTGATGGCCGACCTGCTCAAGACGGCCGGCGCCGACCGCATCATGGCGGTGGACCTGCACACCGCCCAGATCCAGGGGTTCTTCGACGGACCGGTCGACCACCTCTTCGCGCTGCCCGTGCTGGCCGAGCACATCCTGGCCAAGTACCAGGGCACCGAGTTCGTGGTCGTCTCCCCCGACACCGGCCGGGTGCGGATGGCCGAGCAGTGGGCCGACCGGATCGGCGGGGCGCCGATCGCGTTCATCCACAAGACCCGCGATCCGCTGGTGCCGAACAAGGTGGTCTCGCACCGCGTCGTCGGCGACGTCGAGGGCCAGTCGTGTCTGCTCATCGACGACATGATCGCCACCGGCGGCACGATCGTCGCCGCGGCCGAGCAGCTGTTCGACGCCGGGGCGCGGGAGGTCGTCATCGCGGCGACGCACGGCGAGTTGTCCCCGCCCGCCACCGACCGGTTGAAGAACAGTCAGGTCACCGAGGTCGTCGTCACCAACACGCTGCCGGTCTCTTCCGAGCAGGCATTCGACAAGTTGACGGTTCTGTCCGTGGCGCCGTTGATCGCACGCGCGATCCGGGAAGTATTCGAGGACGGATCGGTCACGAGTCTGTTCGACGGCAGGAGCTGAGTTGAGTCAACCCCCGTGGATCCCCCCGACGGGCGGCGACGGCACCGAGGACGAACCGTCCTACCGCGGTGCCCACAGCAGCTCCGACGACGCCACCACGACCCCCGCGGCTGACGACCTCTGGGGCGGCCCCGGCACCCCGGGCCCGTGGAGCGGGGGCGCGGACCAGCCGTGGGCCGCGTCCAGCAGCACCGATCCCTGGGCCGGCGCGAAGAGCGCGGGGGGCACCGACGGCGCTCCCAGCGACGGACCCGACGACGCCGGACCGGCCTTCCCGGTTCCGGGCGCGGTGGCACCCGCTCCGGTCGGACCGCCGCCGGAC
>CAXUNA010000714.1:0-2126 GCA_964252095.1 uncultured Jatrophihabitans sp.
CGGCTCCACAGCGCGCGGGCGATCCGCCAGGCGGCGAACCAGCCGAGCGTGACGAGTCCGACCAGCACGGTCAGCACCACCGGCGCGCTGACGACGGCCAGCACGACCGTCAGCACGGCGCACAGCAGGGCCACGCCCAGGACGGCACGGACGGCGCCGTCGCCGAGGGTGCGGGCCACGAGGTAGCGGGCGAGCGCCCACCGGCTGGCGGGGTCGCCCGGCCGGAAGTCGCCGACCTCGCCGGTGTAGACGGTCGCGCGCGGCGGTTCGCCACCGGCCCGGCCCTCGCCCTTGCCCAGCCGCACGCGGGCGGGCAGCACCTCGATGACGCGAGGATCGGGGACGGGGGACGCGGGCGAGCTCATGCGCCCACGGTAGGCACCGGGGCTGTGCGTCGGCTGGGTCGGTGCTGTGGCGCGGCGGGCCGGTCAGGTGCCGGTGTCGCCCTCGACGAACGGTCGGACGGACACGGCGCAGGCGTAAACCTTGTGGACGAGCTTGGTGGAGTCGGTGTTGTCGGGCATCGTGAACAGCAACGCCGGGAAGGTCGCGCACGCGCTGTTGTCGACGGCGGCCGAGGCAGCAGCGATCACCGCGGTCGCCTTCTCGCCCGGCTGCAGGGTGACGGTGGCGACGGTGATCCCGTTCTGCTGGCGCGTGGCCTGCAGCACCTGGTGGCCCGCGGCGTCCAGCAGCGCCACGCCCGGATAGCCGGTCGTGACACACGGCTGCTTCGAGCCGTTGGTGGCGGTCACCGAGAAGTAGTCGGTGCCCGCCGCACCGTTGTCCGGGTTGACCACGAAGGTCAGGACGGTCGGGGTGCACAGACCGGGTCCGGAAGCGGCGCCACTGCTGGACGCGGGCGCCGTGGACGTCGCCGGCACTCCCGACCCGGTCGGCGGCGCGGCCGAGGACACGGTGTCGGTGGCCGTCGCGGTGACCGTGTCGGTCGCGGACGCGCTCGGGGTGCCGTCACCCGTCGAACCACCGCTGCACCCGGCAACGATCGCGGCCACGCCGATGATCGTGGCCCAGGCCGGGAGGTGTCGGATCATCAGCCGAGCCCCGATCCCCTGATGAACGCGGCCACCCCGACCGAGCAGACCGGTGTGGTGTGGGTGATCCTCGTCGAGTCGGTGTTGTCGGGGAGGGTCAGCAGGAAGGCCGGACTCGACGGACACGGGGTGCCGCCGTTCTCGAGATCGCTGCCCTCGGCCTGCACCCGGGCGGAGATCTCCTGACCGGGGGCCACGACGATCGTGGTCACCGTGGCCGGGTCCTGGCGGACGGCCTGCAGGATCTGTCGGCCGCCGGCGTCGAGGAAGGCGATCCCCGGGAAGCCCGTGGTGACGCAGGGCGACTTCGAGGCGTTCGTCGCCCGGATCTGGAAGTAGTCCGAACCCCCGGCGCCGTCGTTCGGCGTCACGGCGAAGGTCATGACGGTCGGGGTGCACAGGCCCGGGCCCGACGCGTTGCCGCTGCCGGCGGGTGTCGTCGCGGGTGCCGAGGAACCGGGCGTCGCCGGCGCCGTGGTCGCGGCGGCCGGCGCACTCGACGTCACGGTCGCCGTGGACGTCACGGTCGCGACCGGCGACGGCGTGCCGTCACCCTTCGCACCACTGCTGCAGCCTGCAACGATCGCGACGGCCGCGACCGACACGGCCACGGCGAGGCGACGTCGGCCGGTGGTCCCGGAACGGTCGGTCATCCCTGCGTTCCCTTCACGAACGGTCGCAGCATGACCGAGCACGCGGGCGTGGTGTGGATCAGTCTCGTGGAATCGGTGTTGTCCGGCATCGTGAACAGGAAGGCCGGGCTGCTCGGACACCGGCTGCCGTGGTCACCCATGCTCGCGGCGCCGATCGAGGCGTGCGCCTTCTCACCCGGGGCCAAGGTGATGGTGACGTCCGGGGTTCCGCCCGCGGCGCGCTCACCCTGCAGGATCTGCGCCCCGGCGGCGTTCAGCAGCGCCACCCCGGGGAACCCGTGCGTCACGCAGGGTTGCCGCGACGCGTTCGTGACCACGACGTCGAAGTAGCTGGTGCCGAGCGCCCCCTCGCCGTTGGCGACCGCGAACGTCAGCACGGTCGGCGTGCACAGGCCCGGCCCCGAGCCGGAGCCCGCAC
>CAXUNA010000715.1:0-2125 GCA_964252095.1 uncultured Jatrophihabitans sp.
CTGCGCGACCGGCGGTTGGCGAAGGTCGTCGTCGTCGCGGGCGTCCTCGGGCTCACCACCGTGAGCGACGCGTTCCTCTACCTGCAACTGGCCGACGCCGACGGGCTCGCCAGCCGGTGGTTCCCGCTGCTGCTCGTCGGCACCAACCTGTCCTACCTGGTGCTCGCCGTGCCACTCGGTGGCCTCGCCGACCGCATCGGGCGCGGCCGGGTCTTCCTCGGCGGCCACGTCGCGCTCGTCGGCGCCTATTACGCCGCCACCGACGGGGTGCTCGCCGCGCTCGCCGGCCAGTGCGTCGACGCCCGGGTGCGGGCGAGTGCGATCGCCACCGCCCAGACCGTGCTCGCGCTCGCCCGCGCCGTGTCGTCGGTGCTGTTCGGGCTGTCGTGGTCGTGGATCGGCCGCGCCGACACGCTGTGGGTCTTCGCGGTGGCGCTCGTCGTGGCGCTGCTGCCCGCCGGTCTGCTCCTGCGGGGGAACCGGATCGCGGTGGCCGCGTGACCCGCCGGACCCGGCTGCTCGCCCTCGCCGCGATCGGCGTGGTCGCGATCGGCGTCGCCGGCGGCGCGGTCGTGTTCGGACGGGTGCAGAACACCCGTGCCGACGCGCGGGCCACCCCGGTGGCGACCGGGACCTCGTTGCCCGACGGTCCACGCATCGTGTTCCGCAACACCGCCCGCGGGCCGCACTACGGCGAGGTCGCCGTCGTGCCGCTCGCCGACCCGACCGGCCCCCGGACGATGACCGGACGGTCGTGCGACCGGGTCTTCGCGACCGGCCGCGACAGTGTCTGCCTCGCGTCGAAGGCGGGCCTGGTCACGACGTACACCGCCACGGTGCTCGACGCCTCGCTGGCGCACGAGGAGCGGGCGCTGCCGCTGACCGGGATCCCGAGCCGGGCCCGGCTGTCCGGCGACGGCGCGTACGCCGCGACCACGAGCTTCGTCGCGGGTGACTCGTACGCGGCGACGAACTTCTCGACGCGCACGGTGATCTCGGCGGTGGACCCCTCCGGCGAGACGTCGAGCTCGATGGACCTCGAGGACTTCACGCTGGTCGACCACGGCCGCGTCATCGCACCCGTCGACCGCAACTACTGGGGCGTCACGTTCACCGCCGAGAGCGCCGTCTTCTACGTCACCGTCAAGTTCGGCGGGGTCACGCACCTCGCCCGCGGCGACACCACGACCCGCCGCATCACGACCCTCACCACCGACGCCGAGTGCCCGTCCGTGTCACCCGACGGCCGCACGATCGTCTACAAACACCGGGGTTCCGCGCCCGCCGGCCAGTGGCGGCTGGTGCGGTACGACGTCGCCACCGGTGTGGTCACACCCCTGACGGAGACCCGCAGTGTCGACGACCAGGTCGAGTGGCTCGACGACGACCACGTCCTCTACGGCCTGCCCCGCACCGGTGCCGACGCGGCGGTCACCGACGTCTGGAAGGTGGCGACCGACGCCGCCACGCCGCCGCAGCTGTTCCTCCCGCAGGCCTGGTCGCCCGCCGTCGTCGACCGCTGATCCGGGCGTCGGTCACGCTCAGGGTCGGAACCAGGCCGTCCGGCGGACCCGGCCGCGGGCGAGCAACTCCGCGACCGACGTCGGGTCCAGGCCGCGCTCCCGCAGACCGGTGACGACGCCCTCGACCATCGCGACCCGGTCGAACGAGGTCGTCGGTGCCGCGCGGGGCAGGTCGGGCTCGAGGCGTTCGTGCAGCAGCAGCACGCCTCCCCGTGCCGTGGCGGCGAGGCCGTCGGCGACGACCTCGGGCAGTGGACGGTCCCGCCAGTCCTCGGCGTCGGCGCTCCACACCACCGGTTGCAGCCCGGCCTTCCGCGCCGCACGGAAGCTGGTCGGCGACTGGGCGCCGTACGGCGGCCGGTACCAACGCACCGGCGCGCCGACGGCCTGCTCCAGTTCGTCCCGGCCGCGAGCGAGGTAGTCGCGCGCGACGGCACCGGACATCGTCGTGATCCGGGTGTGGTCGCGGCCGTGCAGCGCGATCTCGTGCCCCGCCGCGGCGATCCGGGGAGCGAGCGACGGGTGGGCACGGGTCTGGTCGGTGAGCAGGAAGAACGACGCCCGGACGTCGAGGGCGTCGAACAGGTCGAGCAGGGCGGGGG
>CAXUNA010000716.1:0-2125 GCA_964252095.1 uncultured Jatrophihabitans sp.
GCCCGGTGCCCCGTTCCCGCCCGTCCCGCCGCTGGTCTCGGGCACCGACTGCCCCGCGTGCCGGCGCCGGTCGACCCGCGAGGTCTGCAAGCAGTGCATGAGCGCGGTGCCGCCGGCCTGGTTCGCCACCGAGCCGTTCCCGGTGGTCATGGCGGGAGCGAAGGCCACCGGCAAGTCGGTGTTCGCCCACGTCGCGATGACCCAGCTGCAGGACCGCGTCGCCCGCGACCTGCCGGGCCACATCACCGAGTTCGACGCCGAGACCGCGCGCCGCCTGCACGACCTGCGGGAGCTGTTCCGCGGCCGGATGCTGCCGGTGTCCACGCAGGGCGAGGACGGCTACCGGCCTCTCACCTTCACCGTGAGCTCGAACCAGGAGGAGCAGCGGCAGCGCACCCTGGCCGTCCACGACCTGTCCGGCGACTGGATCCAGGACCGCGGTGCGGTCGACCGCTACCGCGACCAGCTCTCGCGGGCCGCCGGGATCGTGTTCCTCGTCGACGTCCTGCAGGTGCCCGACGTCGTCGACTACCTGCAGGGTGACGTCGCCACCTTCTCGACCGACTCGCTGCAGGACCCGGTCAAGGCGCTCACCAACGTCATCGCCGCGATCCGGGCGCGCGTCGGCCTGCCGCCCGACGCGCCCATCCAGGTGCCGATCGCGGTCGTCATCTCCAAGCTCGACGCCCTGCACCTGCTCACCCGCTCGACCCGCGGCGGCGGCGACGCCCCCGAGGCCGCGACCAGCGTGCGGCGCGGCATGGCGCTGACCCGCGACCCGTACGGCGGCGGCGCGAACAGTCCGCTCTACGACGTCGCCGACGCCTGGTGGGCGCACCAGGAGACCCGCAGCCTGCTCACCAGCCTGCGGGCCGGCGCGCTGGTCGAGATCGTCGAGCGCAACTTCGCCGCGTTCCGCTACTTCGGGGTGTCGGCGCTCGGCCACAGCCCGGCGCCGGGGCAGCGGGGGGTCTCGAGCTTCGCCCCGTTCCGCGTCGACGAGCCGTTCCGCTGGCTGTTGGCCGAACAGTGGTGAGGGCGGGGTCGTGAGCGAGGGCGCCGGAGCGGGCCACGAGACCACGCTCGCCCAAGTGGTCTTCGCCGACTGCCGGGCGCCGGGCCCGACCACCACGTCACCCGGCTGGAAGGTCAAGGACGTCGAGGTCGCGCCGGGCACCGTGCCCCCGGGACGTCGCACGCTCGAGGCGGTCGAGTCGGTCGCGCAGGTCCACCACGCCGATCTCGCCCTCGCCGCCGCGGGCCGGTCGGCGCAGGCGCCGTCGACGCTGAAGCAGGTACGGGCCGACGACGTCGTCCTGCTCGCGAACTTCTCCGACGCCGGGCTCGACCGCACCGGGCGGGCGAGCCACACCGTCCACGGGATCCTGCACGACGGCCTGCTCACCGCGCCCGACGGCGTTCCCCGCCGCCCGGTCGAACTGCTCGACTCCCCGATGTGGCTGCGGCCGGTCGGGCAGGACGCCGTCGAGGCGCTGGCCGTGCGGGGCCACCCGTTCGACCTCCCGCGCGGACCGGTCGACCTCGACGCCGTGAGCGGCGACGCGTTCCTCACCGACCTCGACCACCCCGAGCGGATCGCGGCGCTGCCGGTGGTGCTCGAGGGCTTCCGCTCGGCGATGGAGGAGGGCGTCACCCTGGCGCTCGTCGCGCCGGACCGTGACGAGGTGGTCGGCTGGCTCGCGCTGCTGCAGAGCCTGCTCGACCCGGCCTCGGCCGGCCGGCTGCGGTTCTCCACCCGCGAGGAGCTGCACGGTGACGCCGGTGGCGGCGACCTGCAGGTCGTCGGCGTGCTCGCCTCGCGGGGCTGGCGCGACGCCGTCCCGGAGAGCGTCGACCCGCGGCTGCTCGTGGTCGACGTCGTCAACCCGCCGGTGCCCGGCCCGGACGGCGGCTGGACGCTGCCCGGTGGCGCGGTCCAGCACCGCTCGCTGTGGACCGACATCGCCGAGCTGGTGCTGTCCTCGCCGCGCACCGCCCGGCTGGTCCGCCGCACCCTCGACGACCTCGCCGCCACCGCCGGCCCCACCGTCGTCACCGCGCCGTTGTGGGCGCTGCCGCTCGCGACGCTCGTCGCCGACGTCGAGACGATCGACCCGGCCGCGGT
>CAXUNA010000717.1:0-2123 GCA_964252095.1 uncultured Jatrophihabitans sp.
ACCCACGGTCGCCCGGGGACACAGCGCGCTCGTGACGCGCTGCAGGTCGATGTGACGCGCGCGGTGGAGACCGGTGACGGACGTGTCGCGTTCTGCCGGGGCGACCGTGGGTCGCTGCATGCCGTCCTCCTCGTGCCGGCGGCCACCGGGGCCCGCCGATCCCACGCTTGCGGGGGCCGATCGCACCCGCCAGGTCGTCACCTGGAGCACCCCACCGTGGCGGAGGGTTGCCGGTCAGCGAGCCAGGGCTTGACGCTGACGCTCATCACCTCCGACGAGCCTAGCCCGCGGAGTTCGATCCTGTCCACGTCTGTAGATAAGGTAGGCAAGGGCGGGTTGCGGGATGATGACGTCGACCCCCGAACCGGCGGACCGCATCCCCCGGACACTCGAGGAAACCTCGCCGGAGAAGGGCATTCGACGTGACCGACACGACAACCACCAACCACGTGGTCAGCGTCCGTGAGGTGGCGTGGGACGACGCCGAGGCCGTCGCCCTGCGGGACGCGATGACGGCCGAGATCGCGCCCCGCTACGCCGACCGCGCCGCCACCATGCCGCCCCCGCCCGAGATGCACGTCGACCCCGCGGACCTCGTGTACGTCGGCGTCGCGGACCTGGCCGGCCGGGCCGTCGGCCACATCGCGGTGCGGCGCCTCGGCGACGACCTCGAGATCAAACGGATGTTCGTCGAGGCGGAGGTCCGCGGACACGGCGTCGGCCGGGCCCTGCTGGTGGCCGCGGAGCGCGCGGCGCGCTCCCACGGCGCGACACGCGTCATCCTGCAGACCGGCGACCGGCAGCCCGAAGCGGCGGCCACCTACGCGAAGGCCGGGTACTCGCGCATCCCGATCTTCGAGCCGTACCTGTCCCTGCCGTTCTCCCTGTGTTTCGCGAAGGTCCTGACCGCAGGCGACGCGACGGCGGTGGCGTGGTGACCGACCTCGCCGCGCCGCGCTTCCACTGGTTCCTGCCCACGGGTGGCGACAGCCGCGGCCTGGCGTCGGGTGCCCACGGCACCGGTATCGGCGCCGAGGGTGCGCACTCGACCGCGGCCGCGCCCGGCAACCGCGCCCCGACGCTCGACTACCTCACCGTCCTCGCGCAGGCCGTCGATGCGCTGGGCTACGAAGGTGTCCTGACCCCGACCGGTGCACACTGCGCCGATGCGTGGATCGTCACGGCGGCCCTGATCGGCGCCACGAAACGGCTGAAGTTCCTGGTGGCCTTCCGTCCGGGACTGGTCGAACCCGCGCTCGCCGCGCACATGGCGGCGACCTTCCAACAGCTCTCGGGCGGGCGGTTGCTGCTCAACGTCGTCACCGGCAGCAGCAGCGCCGAGCAGCGCGCGTACGGCGACCGGGCCGACCACGACGCCCGCTACGGGCGCGCCGCCGAGTTCCTGCAGGTCGTGCAACGGTTGTGGACCGGCGAGCAGTTCGACCACCGGGGCGCGTTCTACGACCTCGCGGGCGCCCACCTGCGGCAGCCACCGGCCCCACTGCCCGAGGTCTACCTCGGCGGCTCGTCCGACGCCGCGCTGCCGGTCGCGGCCGAGCACGCCGACTGCTACCTCACCTGGGGTGAGCCGCCCGCCCAGGTCGCCGAGAAGATCGGCCGGGTCCGCCAGCTCGCCGACGCCCGGGGCCGGAAGATCCGCTTCGGACTGCGGATCCACGTCATCACCCGTGACACCGAGGAGCAGGCCTGGGCCGACGCCGACCGGCTCGTCGCGGGCCTCGACGACGCTACGATCGCGGCGGGCCAGAAGCGGCTCGGGACCCTCGAATCCGTCGGTCAGCAGCGGATGATCGCGCTGCACGGCGGTTCCCGCGACAACCTGGTCGTGGCGCCGAACCTGTGGGCGGGCGTCGGCCTGGTGCGCGGGGGCGCCGGCACCGCACTGGTCGGCAGCCACGAGCAGGTCGCCGAGCGCATCACCGAGTACCAGGCCGCCGGCATCGACGAGTTCATCCTCTCCGGCTACCCGCACCTGGAGGAGGCGTACGCCTTCGCCGAGGGTGTCTTCCCGAGGCTGGACCCGGTCAGCCTGCCGACTGCCCGGGCAGGAGTGGACGCATGAAGCTCCGGTCGTAGCGGAGCACGCAACCGCTCTCGTCCCG
>CAXUNA010000718.1:0-2121 GCA_964252095.1 uncultured Jatrophihabitans sp.
CACGCCCGCCGAGAAGTCGAAGAAGGCCCCGACGCCGATCGTGAGCGGCGCACCCGTGCGACCGCCGAGGTGCCGCGCCCACAGTTCCTGCCGCGGGTTGCCGAGGGCGACGAGCACGACGTCCGGGTTCGCCGCGCGGATGATCTCGGCGGCCGCTGCCCCGGAGAGCGTGAAGCCGTCGAGCGTGCCGGCCACCCGCAGGCCGGGGATGCGGCGGGCCCAGGTGGCGGCGGTGCGTTCGGCGACGCCCGGAGCCGCGCCGTAGAAGTAGACGCTCTGCCCCGCGGCCGCGAAGTCGACGAGCAGGAGCGGGACCAGGTCGGTGCCGTTGAGGTTCTCCGCGAACGGCGCGCCCTCGAGCCGGGCGGCGATGGCGAGGCCCAGGCCGTCGTTCAGTACGAGTGAGGCCTGGTGGACCGCAGCGCGGTACCGGGAGTCCGCGGCCGCGAGGTTCGAGGCGTGCGCGTTGACGAACGCCACGACGTCGTGCCCCGGTCGGCGGCTCAACCGCGCGACCGCCGCGCGGGCGCCCGGCCGGTCCAGACGATCGACGGGGACGCCGAGGATGTCCACACGTTCCGGGCCCGGCAGCGTTTCCGGGGCGGCCGGGGTGAGGTCGCTGCCGACGCGGTGGGGGCCACGATCGAGGGTGCGCAGCCGACGAGCCGGCATCACTGCTCCCGATGGTCGTAGTGCGAAGCATCTTGCGTGCAAGACGTGAGATCGACGGTATCAGACACTTGAGTCAACTTCATGTCAGCTGTATCTCGTCGGACTTCTCTCTGACACGTCGTCGCCGTCGACGCCAGGGCACGACCCGCCGGTTCCGGACGGTGCGCGGCGCGATCTGTCGCGCTGTTGTATCGTCCTGATACATCGCGTCGCACCGACGACGTGCGGCAGCGCTCCCTCACCGGGGGAGCCGGGTGGAGGAGGTGGCGGGATTGCTCGAGTTCACGATCCTGGGCCTGCTGCACGACACGCCCATGCACGGGTACGAGCTGCGCAAGCGGCTCGCCGACCTGCTCGGGACGTTCCGCGCGTTCTCGTACGGGTCGCTGTACCCGACGTTGAAGCGGATGTCGGACGCCGGCTGGATCGTCGACGAGGAGCCCCTCACCGCGCCGGTCGGCGACGACGCCGCCAAGGCGGCGACCCGGCGCAAGCGCGTCTACCGGCTGACGGCGGAGGGCAAGGAGCACTTCTCCGAGCTGCTCGCCGAGGTCGGTCCCGACGCGTTCGACGACGGCGGCTTCGGCGCCCGGCTGGCCTTCTTCGGTCAGACCCGCTCCGACGTCCGGCTGCGGATCCTCGAAGGCCGGCGCCGCCGGGTCGAGGAACGGCGCGAGGGCATCGCCGCCCGTCGCACCACCGAACGGCTCGACCGCTACACCCGCCAGCTGCACGAACACGGCCTCGAGTCCGTCGAGCGCGAGGTCCGCTGGCTCGAAGAACTGATCGACATGGAACGACGGGAACTGTCCCGTCCCCATCCCCACCACGAAATCCGTACGGAGAAGGAGCAGCCCTGATGGGTGCACACAACAACGATCGCAAGATCCGCGTCGCGATCGTCGGCGTCGGCAACTGCGCCTCGTCGCTCGTCCAGGGCGTCGAGTTCTACCGCGACGCCGACCCGACCCAGCGCGTCCCCGGTCTCATGCACGTCGACTTCGGCGGCTACCACGTCGGCGACGTCGAGTTCGTCGCCGCGTTCGACGTCGACGCCAAGAAGGTCGGCCGCGACCTCTCCGAGGCCATCGTCGCCAGCGAGAACAACACCATCACCATCGCCGACGTCCCGCCGCTCGGCGTGACCGTCCAGCGTGGTCACACCTACGACGGTCTCGGCGAGTACTACCGCGAGATGGTCGAGGAGTCCGACGACGAGCCGGTCGACGTCGTCCAGGCGCTCAAGGACGCGAAGGTCGACGTCCTGGTGTCCTACCTGCCCGTCGGGTCCGAGGACGCCGACAAGTTTTACGCGCAGGCCGCGATCGACGCCAAGGTCGGCTTCGTCAACGCGCTGCCGGTCTTCATCGCCAGCAACCCCGAGTGGGCGCAGAAGTTCACCGACGCCGGCGTCCCGATCGTCGGTGACGACATCAAGAGCCAGGTCGG
>CAXUNA010000719.1:0-2108 GCA_964252095.1 uncultured Jatrophihabitans sp.
GACCCGGCGGAGGACGCGGCCGAGCCGCTGGCGGCCGGGGCGGGCGACGTGGGGCTGCGCGTCGACGCCGGACCCGTACCCGAGGCGGTGACGGACGGCGAGGGAGCGGTGGCGGCGGACGACGACGCCGGGCTGCCGGTCGAGGACGCGCCGCACGCGGTCAGGACCACGGCCAGCACCAACAGGACGACACCGCAGAGCGCGCTGGACAACGCGACCGCGGCGATCCCGCGGCTGGCGCGCTCCGGCTGCATATCGACCCCCGTCGGACGCGCGCTCGCCGCTACGTCCCTGTGATGTGTGTTCGGGTGAAAAGAACTCCAGGAAGATACTACCCAACACTGACCACACATCGCGGGGAAGTTGTCAGGTTGGCAACAACGTGCCGAGATGTCCTGTTCGCGGCAACTGCCGGGCGAACGGGCCTCGATCACGGCCCGGACATCCGGCTGTGCTCAGCGGTGGTCCACCGGTACGTCCGCGAGCGCGGCGACGTCACGGAACCACTTCACCGAGGCGACCAGCCAGAACAGCACGGTGCCGGCGAACAGCACCGCGTAGCCGACCGCGAATGCCACGCCGTTGCCCCACAGCACGAACACCACGCACAGCAGCCCGTAGTCGACCGGGAGCGCGAACAACGTGCGGAGCAGCGACGCCCGGCCCGCCGGGCCGCCGCGTCCACGTTGGCGGCGCAACTGCTCGAGCAGCGTCATCCCGAAGAACACGCTGGAGCCCACGACCGCGAACAGCACCGGGACCAGCAGCCAGCCGTCGGCACCGTCGCCCCAGGACCAGCCGAAGCGGAAGCAGGCCACGGCGACGCCGAGGTGCAGCGTCGGGATCTTCACGGCGTCGACCATGTGGTCCAGCCATTCCCCCGCGGGCCCGGCGCGGCCGGACAGCCGGGCGACCTGACCGTCGGCCGAGTCGAACGCGTACCCGACCGAGAGCAGGACGGCGACGACCACGCCGGTGATCCACGACGGAGGGACCAGGACGAGCACCGCGACCGCGGCCGCCGAGAACAGCGCACTGATCCCGGTGACCCCGTTCGGCGCGATCCCGGCCTTGTAGGCGACGGCGGCGAACAGCCGGCCGAGGCGCCGGTTGACCAGCACCGAGTACAGCGGCGCGCCGAGGCTGGGCTTCTGTGCCGCGCGCAGGTGGGACAGCACGTCACGCAGCGGGGCGTCACGGGAAGGGCCGGGACGCGTGGTCATCGACGACACGCTAACGGGGAGACCGCGACGTCAGGCGGTCAGCGCGTCGAGCCGCTTGCGGATCCGGGTGGTGGAGATCCGCCAGGTGTAGGGCAGGTACTCCAGGCGCGCGCCGACCTCGGCCATCTCGGCCTCGAGCCGCTTGCCCTTCGGGGTGCCCTGCCAGTCGGTGCCCTTGAACAGCACGTCGAAGTGGATCTGCTCCCAGGCGAGCCGCTTGTCCGAGCTGCGGTCCGCGACGACCTCGTCGGCCATCGACAGCGACGCGACGATCGCCATCCGCTCCTCGTGCGGGACCAGCGGCAACCGGCCCTTCACCGCGAGCAGGGTCTCGTCGTCGGTGACGCCGACGACCAGCCGGTCGCACAGCGCCCGGGCACGGTCGAGGATCGCGATGTGCCCGGCGTGCAGGGCGTCCCAGGCGCCGGGGATGTACCCGACGACCAGGCCCGAGTGGTCGGAGTCGTCGGAGCTCACGACCCGCAGGTACGGCGCGGGGTCCCGCGGTACGTCGACGACCTCGAGGCGGGAGGCGAGGGTGCGGTCGCTCGGCTCGAGGCCCACGGTGTCGTCGAGGTAGACGACGTCGAACTGCGCCGCGAGCTGGACCGGGTCGAGGTCGTCGAGGTCGAGGACCTCGTCGACGCCGCGCAGGTGCTTCGCGAGCAGCAGCCGGTCGGTGAGGGTGTTGACGACCTCGCCGCGCGGGGCCACCGGGTCCGAGGCGGTGCGGTCGAGGACGCCGACCGTCACCCGGTCGCACTCGCGGTTGGCGCGGGCGAGCAGCTCCAGCTGCGACGAGCGCAGGACGTCGAAGGTGCCGAGCACCAGCGCGCGGCGGCCGGCGAACACCGGCGCGGGCGTGAGGACGGCGGGCGCGGCCGG
>CAXUNA010000720.1:0-2107 GCA_964252095.1 uncultured Jatrophihabitans sp.
GTACAGGTTCACTCAGGATGGGCGCGAGCAGGTCTTCGCTGTCTTGGAACTATTCGGCCCAACTCGCCTTTGGCTCCCTCATCAGATAGAACAGGCGCCGTCCGTCGGGGCTCAGTGCGAGCCCGTACGGCCCGTGGGGCACCGGGAGCGTCTCGACGACCGCGCGCGCGGCGAGGTCGACCACCGCCGATACCCCGAGTGCGACGAGGGAATCGCGCGCCGGCTCGACGTTGCGGGCCGCGGCGACCACCGCCGGCGCGCCGAGCAGCCGGGCGACCTGCAGGGCCATCCGACCGGCGTTGCCGGTCGCGCCGAGGACGAGGACCTGCTGGCCCGCGACGAATCCCGCCCGCCGGCGCAGCGCGATCCACGACGACATCGCCGGGTTCATCGCCGCGGCGATCGCGACCGGATCGGAGCCCTCCGCCAGCACCACGCTGCGGCGGGTGTCGACCACGGTGCGGGCGGCCATCGACCCGACGGTGTCGTCCGCCAGCACGAAGTACCGCAGCCGGCCCTCGGGATCGCGGCCCACGCCGTCGACCCCCGGCACGAGCGGCAGCACGCCGGCGCTCGTGTAGTGCGACCCGTCGGCCTGCGAGCGCACCCGCGGGTGGAGGCCGGCGGCGAGCACCTCCACGACGACCTCGTCAGCCCCGGTGGCAACCGGCTCCGGAAAGTCCTGGTAGTGCGGGGTTTCGTCGAACGACGTCACGACTGCTGCCTTCACGGCCATCTCCTTGGTAGTTGGTACTACGAACTAAAGTAGTTCGTGACACGAACTTGTCAAGTAGGGTGTCGGCATGCCCCGTGCTCGTGACCCGCAGCCGTCGACCTCGGAGGGTCTCGTCGACGCCCTCGTCCAGACCTCGTTCGCGACGATGGCCGTGCTCAACCGGGTGGCCGCCGACAACGACCTGTCCCTCACGCAACTGCGGGTGCTCGCGATCCTGCGTGACCGCAGGCCGCGGATGAGCGCGCTGGCCGACCACCTCGGCCTGGAACGGTCGTCGCTGTCGGGGTTGGTGGACCGCGCGGTCGCGCGGGGCCTGGTCGCCCGCGTTCCGGATCCGGGCGACGGCCGGGCGGTCGCCGTCGTGCTCACCGACGACGGTCAGGACCTCGCCCGCCGCGCCTATCTCGTGGTCGAGGAGGCGCTGGCACCGCTCACCGAGGCCCTGCCGCGTGCGGATCGTGACCGGGTGCAACAGTTGCTCGAACGCATGCTCGCCACCCAGCCGACATTCTGACGGTCGCGCCGCCGCGCGTCAGGTCCTGGTGACGCCGAGGGCGGCCAGGACGACGTCGTCCACCACCGCGACGAAGAAGTCGCGGTGCGCCGGCACGCTGCTGCTGGTCAACCGCTGCGTGCTCATCGCCGGGATCACCTCGGCCAGCACGGGGATCGCTGCCGCGCGGTCCGCGGCGAACTCGCCGCGGTCGACCGCTCGCTGCAGCAGTCGCCGGTAGACCTCGACGTACGGCTCCGTGATCTCCCGGCGGACGACCTCGCCCAGACGCGGTGAACTCCGCGTCGCCGAGAGCAGGCCGGTGAAGATCGCGAGGCGCCGCGTCGGTCCGCCCAGCCAGGGTGAATCGACCACGGCGAGCAGATCGGACCGCAGCGATCCCAGGTCCGGGAGTCGCCCGATCTCGGGCGGACGCCCGGCGGTACCGATCGCGGCGAGGACGAGGTCCTCCTTCGTCGCCCATCTCCGGTACAGCGTGGTCTTCGCCTTGCCGGTGCGAGCGGCGACCTCGTCCAGGGTGACGCGTTCGTAGTCGCGCTCGGCGAGCAGGTCGAGCGTGCTCGCCAGGATCAGTGCGTCGCTCGAGTGGTCGTACGGCCGGCCGGCCCGGTGGCCGGCGGTACCGGTCGCGCGGAACGCGGCTGTGGCTGCGGCGTCGTCGGCCACGTCGGAGGTCGGCACCCGGACGACGCTACGTCACCCCGCGGTGATTACGCTACTGAGGAGTAGCGTAACTGCTGAGTGGCCCGGCTGGTCCGGACCTTCAGAGGAGGAAGACCCGTGGAGATCGAGAACTCCGTCGTGCTGATCACGGGCGCGTCGTCGGGCATCGGGGCCGCCACGGCGCGCCCGTGATC
>CAXUNA010000721.1:0-2105 GCA_964252095.1 uncultured Jatrophihabitans sp.
GTGACGCAGCCGGCGCCGAGCCGCACGTCGCGTACGTGGCGCACGCCCGAGAACGCGCCGAGGCGGGAACGGTCGTCGAGCTGCAGGTGGTCGACACCGACGAGCAGCAACGGGTCGATCCGGGCCCGTCGGTGGACGTCGTGACCGAGCCGGTTGAGCACGGCGTTCTTGGTCCGGCCCGCGGGCAACAGACCCGCGGCGGTGGTGGCGAGCCGGCGTCCCGCGCTGGGTACGGTCACAGCGTGGCCTGCGCGTCCGGGCGTTGGAACAGCTCGCCGCCCTCGACGGCCTTGATGTCCTTGGCCGGCACACCCGCGTAGAGCCGGCCGGGTGCCGTGAGTCCGGGCAGCACCACCGCGCCGATGCCGGTGAGGCTCCGCGCGGGGAGCACGGCACCCGCGACCATCCGGTTGGCGCCGTTGAGCAGCGAGTACTCCGCGAGCCGGATCGGCGCGCACTCGAGCTTCCCGCTCTGGTGGCTGACGTGGTGGGTGAGCAGGATCGACGCCATCCCGCCCGCGATGGCGAACCGTTCGAGTTCCACGCCACCGGAGCAGTCGACGTGATGGCGGCTGACCACCGCCGCGCACTCGCCGAGCACGAGGGTGGCGGCCTGCGGGGTGGTCCCGACGAACGTCGGCGCGGTCGAGAACCAGTTCAGCTGGCCGATCGTTGCACCCTGCGCCAAGGACACTCGCGACAGTCCGCGGAACACGTTGCCGAAGCCGACGATCGCACCGGGGCCCGCCTCGAACCGCCCGACCCCGTGGACGAGCGACGGCCCGATCCGGGCGGTCGGGTCGACTGCGTGACCCAGACGGCGCAGCGCCCAGTTCTTCGTGCGACCGGCGGGAAGAGCGAACACCGCGAGCGAGACGATCTTCTTCACGAGAACCTCTTGCGCGTAAAGTTGCTGTTGATCTTCGGGCGGTTCACACAGTAAGCGGGCGCGGGGTTGCGCGTCACCTCGAACGCCCCGACGCGGGCCGGACCAGGGCCATCACCGCCGACGCCGCCGCCCACGAGACCGCCAGCGCGGCGAGGAAGACCCATGACGAGCGGGTGATCACGGCCAGGACGGTGCCGAGGGCCAGGACCGCGAGCATCACCACGCGGCCCGCACTGACCTCGCGGTCGCGGTGCCGCGCGCGCAGGTAGTAGGTCTGCACCATGCCACCCGCCACCGCGGCGTACCCGCACCCGAGCACCACGACGAACGCGGTCCGCAGGTGCACGCCCCCGACGAGGAAGCGCAGGGGGTCGACGGCCGTCGCGACGAGCGTGACCACCGTGAACGCGGCGGACGCACCGATCGCCGCCAGCGCGGCGAGCCAGGCCAGTCGCCGCGCGTGCACCTCGGTGCCCGCCCGCATGGCGGGGATGAGCAGCGCCCGCGCGGCCAGCACGAGGACC
This sequence comes from uncultured Jatrophihabitans sp., assembly GCA_964252095.1. Taxonomy (GTDB): domain Bacteria; phylum Actinomycetota; class Actinomycetes; order Mycobacteriales; family Jatrophihabitantaceae; genus CAXUNA01. Next base: position 1,414 of record CAXUNA010000721.1, read on the forward strand.
ACGACGATCCCGAACGGCACCTGCGCGGCCCGCAACGTGCCGCTGAACGCGAAACCCAACTGCGCCGTGACGACCAGCTGGGCGATCTGACCCGAGCCGGTCACCGCGGCCATCTCGATGCCGTACCGGAGGCTCACGGCCTCGGCGACCGACGACCGGGCCGCCGTCGTCGTGCGTTCCTGCCAGCCGAGGGCGAGGACGACGAGCAGCGCCGCCGCCGCCCACACCGCGACCGCGCCGGCGACGCCGGTCGGGGTCCCCGTGCGCCACCACACCGCGACGCCGACCACCTGGGCGGCACCGAGCACCAGATCGGCGCCGAGCGCGACCGTTGCGTTGCCGTGTGCAACGGTGCGGACCCGCCAGTAGTCGATCCGGGTGAGGGCCGGGGCCACGGCACAGGCGATGAGCCACGGCGACGGGCGGAACGCGACGGCGGTGCCGACGGCGATCACCACCCCACCGACCGTGACCAGGTCGAGCAACCGGGCGCCGGCGGCGTACCGGGCGGCCCGCTGCTCCGGTGCGGCCTGCAGCAACCGGTCGCCGATGCCCGCCGCCGCCACGCTCTGGGCGAGCTGGACCGCGACCGTCACCGCGGCGAACACCCCGAAGTCGCGCAGTGGCACGGCGGCGGCCACCAGCAGCACGACGACGACGTTGGTGACGCTGTTGACGCCCTGGTCCGCGAC
>CAXUNA010000722.1:0-2104 GCA_964252095.1 uncultured Jatrophihabitans sp.
CGCGTTCGGGCTGGACCCGCGTCGCCGAACTCACCGACGACCAGGTCCGCGCCGCCGTCCGGGCCGCGGCCACCGCCGTGAAGGCCGCGCCGATGCCGGCCGCCGCCGAGCTCGCACTCGATGCCACCGCGTTCCCCAACGCGCTCGACCCCGTCGTGGCGAAGCTCGACCGCCGCGGCCCGTCGGCCCTGGTCAAGCTGGGCTTCCTGCCGCGCGGCGGGGTGACGGCGGTCGACACCGCCGGCCGCTGGACCCGACTGGTCGCGGGGTTCGGCTCGGTCTACCTGAGCGGGACCCGCGGTAGCGGCGATCCCGGCGCGGGCCCGTCACTGCTGTCGATGCTCAACTGACCGCCGCGTGATCCCGCGCCCTCTGCGTAGGGCGCGGCGTCCCGCGAGATCACGACGGCTCAGCGTTCGACGTTGCGCATCGAGTCGGCGGCGGAGAGGAAGTAGCGCCACACGACGTCGTCGGCGTCGCGGGAGAACCGGACCTGGTCCATGGCCGCCCGCATGCGGGCGAGCCAGGCGTCACGCTCCGCGACGCCGATCTCGAACGGCGCGTGCCGCATCCGCAGCCGGGGGTGGCCCCGCTGCTGCGAGTAGGTGCCGGGCCCGCCCCAGTACTGGATGAGGAACAGCCGGAGGCGCTCCTCCGCGGCGTCCAGCTCGTCCTCCGGGTAGAGCGGACGGAGCACGTCGTCGGCCCGCACGCCCTCGTAGAACAGGTGCACCAGGCGCGTGAAGGTCTCCTCGCCGCCGAGCAGCGCGAACAGTTCACCCGGCTCGCGGGCCCGCAGGGGCAGGCGCGGTTCCGGGGCCGCGGCCGGGTCCTGCGCTGACGACGTCACGACGGCCATTGTCGTCCCCTGCGTCGGGTGCGCTCCCCGCTGCCCCGGCGCGCCGATCACAATGGGTGTGCAAACCGCCCCGGCGTCAGGTTGACTGGCCGGACCGGAGGTGGCCTGTGGGCGATGCGCTGGTCCTGAGTTCGACGTGCGAACGGTCGTGCGTCGATCCGCTGCGGCGCGGCCGCGACGCGGGAGCTGCCGCGTGACCACCTGCCTGATCCTCAACGCCTCCTACGAGCCGCTCGGTGTCATCCCGCTGCGGCGCGCGCTCGTGCTCGTGCTCGCCGAGAAGGCCGTCGTGCTCGCCGAGGGCACCCACGCGGTGCACTCCGCGACGCTCACGCTGCAGGCGCCCGCCGTCGTGCTGCTCGCCCGCTACGTCAAGGTGCCGCACCGCCGCGCCGTCCCGCTCACCCGCCGCGCCGTCCTGCAACGCGACCGGTTCACCTGCGTCTACTGCGGCCTGCGCGGCGACACCCTCGACCACGTCGTCCCGCGCTCCCGCGGCGGCCCGCACTCCTGGACCAACGTCGTCACCGCCTGCGCCCGGTGCAACCACAAGAAGGCCGACCGGCTGCTGTCGGAGATCGGCTGGTCGCTGCCGTTCACGCCGTCACAGCCCACCGGGGCGGTGTCGCTGCTGGCCGGCCGCACCGCGCGGGTGGATCCGGCGTGGGAGCCGTACCTCTCGGGTGACTGGCTCGAGGACGACGCCCCGGCGCTCACCGCCTGACCGCTGCCGCGGGCCATACTCGGCCGCGTGAGCGAGTTGCACGCCCTGTCCGCGCTCGAACTCGGGGCCGCCGTGAAGGCCCGCGAGGTCGGGGTGGTCGAACTGGTCGACTACTTCCTCGACCGCATCGCCACCCTCGACGACGGCATCGGCGCGTTCGTCACCGTCACCGCCGAGGCGGCCCGCGCCCACGGCGCGGTGGTCCAGCGAGCGGTCGACGCCGGCACCGCCACCTCACCGCTCGCGGGCGTGCCCACGGGCATCAAGGACCTGCAGGCGACCCGGGGTGTCGCGACCAAGCTCGGTTCGGCGGTGTTCGCCGACTGGGTGCCCGACTTCGACGACCACGTCGTCGTCAGCCTGCGCGACGCGGGGTTGCCGAGCCTCGGCAAGACGGCGACGCCGGAGATCGGCCTGCCCTGCTACACCGAGACCGACATCGGGCCGCCGGCGCGCACCCCATGGGACCTCGCGCGGTTGGCCGGCGGTTCGAGCGGGGGAGCGGGCGCCGCGGTCGCGAG
>CAXUNA010000723.1:0-2087 GCA_964252095.1 uncultured Jatrophihabitans sp.
GCCTTGCGCGCGACCTCCGCGAGGTAGGCGTTGTAGGCCTTGCGCTTGTCGAGCAGTCCGGACAGCTGCGCCGCCGCGGTGGCGGCCTCCTTGTTCACCGCCGACAACGTGGTCGTGAGCTCGGCCTGCTTGCCCTTCGCGGTGTCGAGGGAGGCCAGTGCGGTCTGCTGCTCTTCGTCGGCCCGCCGCTGCAGGGTCTGGGCCTCGGCGAGCTTGTCGCGGCGGGTGACCTCGGCGTTCGCGGCGGCGACGTTCGCGAGGGTCAGCGAGTCCAGCGTCGCGTCGCGCTGCTGGGCGAGGTAGCTCGAGGCCGCCAGGGTGAACTCGACGTCACCGTTGTCGGAGAACAACAGGGCGGCACCGTCGGTGGCGCTGGCGCCGGTCATGAAGGTGTCGCGCGCGATCTGCTGGATCGCGAGCCGGGCGCTGGTGACCTTGGCGTTCGCGGCGTCGAGTTCGGCCTTGGCCTGGTCAGCGGCGCCGATCGCGGCGACGACCGCCTGGGTGGTGCGTTGATAGGTCGCGACGGCGTCGTTCGCCGCGGTCTGCAGGGCGAGGATCTGCCCCCGCAACTGCGCCGCCCGGGCCTGCAGCCCGCCGAGTCGGGTGGTGAGCGCCTGCCGGGCCGCCTTGGCGGCCGCGATCTGGGCGTTCGACGGGTTCGGGGGCGGCGCGGCCGTACCCGGGCCAGCGGCGACGAACGACGACGCCAGCAATCCCGCCACCAGGGTGGCGAGGACGGCGGTGCGGCGCATGGGTCTCCCGGGGACGGGGGGTCTGGAGCAGATCCCATCGAACCACAGACGTCACTCGAACATCACGCGTCACACGCGTGACGGGCCGGGATTCCCCACGACGCCCGCCGGGTGGCTCAGAGGGTGACGCCGCGCTGGGCGAGCCACAGCGTCGGGTCGGTGCTGTTCTCCGGGCTGCCGTAACTGCCGATCCGCACCTCGAAGTGCAGGTGGTAGCCGGTCGACTCGCCCTCGTCGCCGACGTAGGCGATGAGCGCACCCGGGGTGACCTGGGCGCCGACCACCGTCGCGAGCACCCGCATGTGGCCGTAGATCGAGAACGACCCGTCGTGGTGGTCGATGACCACCCAGTTGCCGAAGCCCTGCGCCGGGCCGGCGGCGACCACGGTTCCGGCACCGACCGCGTAGATCGGGGTGCCGGCCGGGGCGGCGAGGTCGACGCCGTGGTGGAACGAGCCCCACCGCGCGCAGTAGCAGGACGAGATCGTGTACTGCAGCAGCGGCTTGACCCAGGCCGTGCCCGGCAACGGGGTGAGGCCCGGACCGCCCGTGACGTAGGTGGTGCCGCCGGTCACGGTGGCGACGCCGGCCCCGAGGGAGTTCAGCTCGGTGAGGAACGCTTGGTAGGCGGCGGTGTCGGCGGGTGAGAGCGGAGCCGCCCCGGCGGCCTTCGCGGCGTCGGTGCGCAGCGCGGTGACGGCGGCGACGAACGCGGCCTTCTGGGTCTGGGCCACGCCCAGCGCGGTGAGCGCCGCCGCCCGCTGGGTGTCGGCGGTGGTCTGGAACTGCTGGGCGTTCGCGAGCGCCGTGCGCTGGGTCGACGCGTACGACTCGGCCGTCGACTTCGCCACCGTGAACCGGTGGTAGACGTCCGCACCGCGATCGGCGAGGTAGCCCAGCGCGGCGACCGTGAAGTCGAGGTCCGAGGGGTTGCTGGTCAACAGCAGTGCGGTGCCGGAGTCGGGGAGCCGCTCGACGTAGGAGTCGCGTGCGAGTAGCTGGACCTGCAGCCGGGCCCGGTCGAGTTCGGTGGTGGCCGCCGCGAGCTCGGTCTGGGCCGCCGCCGCGGTGGTCAGCGCCTGCTGCACCTTCTTGGTGGTGGCCGTGTAGGTCGCGATGGCGGTGGCGGCCGCGGCCTGCTTCGCGGTGAGGTCGGCCTGCAGGGTGCCCGCCTGGGTGCGCAGTTCCGTGAGCCGGCCGGTGAAGGTGGCCGGGATGCCCTTGCTGGCCGGTGTCGAGGTCGACGGCGACGCGGTGGGCGTGGCGGTCGAGGTGGCGGTCGGCGTCGTGGTGACCGTCGGCGTCGCGCTCGCGGGCGGTGTGGTGGGGGCG
>CAXUNA010000724.1:0-2087 GCA_964252095.1 uncultured Jatrophihabitans sp.
GTCGAGGTCGCCGCGGCGGTCGATGTGCTCGGCGAGCCGGAGCACCGACTTCCGCGACATCGCAGGCGACGGCTCCGCGCCGGGGTGGGCGTCGACGACCAGCAGGTGGACGGTGTTGGACCCGACGTCGAGGACACCGAGTCGCATGGGGTGAGCGTAGGACGTCCGGGAGCCGTGACCTGATTACTGTGACGGCCGTGCCTCGCCAGCTCCCCGTCGTCACCCCCGCCCGGCGCCCCCGCAAGGAGGTGCCGCTCGACTTCCCCCGTGAGTGGATCGAGTTCGTCGATCCCGCCGATCCCGAACACGTCGTCCGCGCCGACGCGACCTGGCTGTGCTCGCGGTGGACGTGCATCTTCGGCAACGGCTGCCACGGGATCATCGAGGGCCGCGCCGACGACGGCTGCTGCTCCCACGGCGCGTTCTTCACCGACAAGGACGACGAGAAGCGCACCCGCAGGTACGTCGAGCAGCTGACGCCCGACATCTGGGAGAACCACCACCTGACCGAGAAGGCGCCGGTGGCCAAGGTGATGTCGGAGAAGGACTCGGTGGGCGACGAGCACAACCGGCGCCGCACCCGCGTCGTCGACGGCGTCTGCGTGTTCGCGAACTCCCCCGGCTTCGCGGGCGGGCACGGCTGCGCGCTGCACATCCTCGCGGGCAAGCTGGGGATCTCGTACGTCGAGACCAAGCCCGAGGTCTGCTGGCAGCTGCCGATCCGCCGCGAGCAGGACTGGGTCGACCGGCCGGACGAGACCCGCGTGCTGGTCTCGACGATCACCGAGTTCGACCGCCGCGGGTGGGGCGAGGGCGGCCACGACCTGCACTGGTACTGCACCGGCGCGCCCGAGGCCCACATCGCGAAGGACGCGGTCTACACCCGCTACGAGGACGAGCTCACCGAGCTGATCGGCGCCCCGGCCTACGCGATGCTGTGCAAGCTGCTCGCCAGGCGCCTCAAGGGCGGCCTGGTCGCGCCCCATCCGGCCGACCCGCGGGGCACCACCCGTTAGCCCCAGTTCCCCGCGTCGGTGAGGCAGAACGGATGGCCGGCGGGCGAGATCAGCACCCGCCAGGTCTCGCCGGTCTGCGGGTCGGCGAGGGTCGCGCCGAGCTCGAGCGCACGGGCCTCGGCAGCCGGGATGTCGTCGGTCTTGAGGTCGAAGTGGAACTGCTTGCTGCCGTGCTCGTTCGGCCACGCGGGCGGCCGGTAGTCCTCGACCCGGCCGAAACCGAGGGCGGCACCGCCGTCGGGGTTCGCGAGCATCGCGTAGTTCTCGCCGTCGCCCGCGACGGTCTGCCACCCGAGCAGCTCGGTCCAGAACGTTGCCTCCGGTCCGACCTCCGCGCAGTCCAACGTCATCATGCCGAGTCCGATGTCCATGGCGTCGAGCCTGCCCGAGGATGGCGGCACCGCGATAGGACAAACACGTCAGACCCCGGTCCTACGCTCCGGACGTGGCCGATCCGGAGCGTCGCGCGCGGGCGGGGATCCTGCACCCGGCGCTCGCGCAGCACCGGATCGACCTGCGGCGGTACCCGCCGCCGGCGCCGCTCGCGCCGTTCGTCGACTACCTCTGGTCGGTCACCTGGCACGCGCCCGAGGGGCACGTGCAGGAGGTGATCCCGCGGCCGGCGGTGCAGGTGGTGGCCGAGCGGGTCGACGGGCGGCCGACGCTGCAGGTGAACGGCGTCCTGCGCCGACGGTTCGCACGACGGCTGCTCGGCGACGACCGCGCCGTGGCCGTCGCGTTCACCCCGGCGTGCTTCCGGCCGTTCACGGGCAGTCGGGTCGGCGCGCTCACCGACCGGGTGGTCGCGGCGTCGGACCCGCTCGTCGGCTCCCCCGCGTTCGCCGACTCCGACGGCCTGGCCGCCCGGCTGCTCGATCCCGCGGTGCCGGCGGCCGACGCGGCGGACGCCCTCGCGACCTGGCTGGCGGCGCGCGCTCCGGCGCCCGATCCGCTCGCCACCGAGCTCGCCGCCCTGGTCGAGGCGGCCGAGACCGACCGCACGCTCACCCGGGCGGAGCAACTGGCCGCGCTGGCCGGAGTCGGGCTGCGCACCCTGCCACGGCAGTTCGG
>CAXUNA010000725.1:0-2083 GCA_964252095.1 uncultured Jatrophihabitans sp.
GCCGTCGCGCGCGGCTCCGGAACGGTCGTGCTGGTCGCCGCGGCCCTGGCGGGTTCGGCCGACGAGGAGTCCGACGCCCGGGACCGGGCGGCCGGACACGAACAGCAGGTCGCCCCCGGGGGTGAAGCGCGGGGAGCTCTCGCCCTTGCTGCTGCGGGTCAGCCGCCGCGCCGGCAGCCGGCCGGCGGTGTCGAGGGCCCAGAGGGAGCCGACGAACCTGGTCGCCTCGGCGTCGAGCGACGAGACGCCGACCACGGCGCGGGAGCCGTCGGGCGTGACGGTGACGCCCGCGAGCCGCGGCTGGGCCTGGAAGCCCTCGAGCGAGAACGGCTCCGCCGTGACCGGGCGGGCGCCCTCGGTCACCGCCCGCCGCCGGACTTCGCCGTGGCGGCCTGCTTGATCAGGCTGCGCCCGAAGTCCCACATCAGACCCGCGCCCTTGTGGGCGTCGACCATGACGTCGGTGAACGCTTCCGTGAACCGGTCCACCTCGGCCTCGGTGAGGACCAGCGGCGGGATGAGCTTGATGACCTCGAGGTGGTCGCCGCTGACCTGGGTGAGGATGCGGTGCCGGTGGAACAACGCGTGCACGACCGTCTGCGAGAACAACCCGACCCGCGCCGCCTGCAGCGCGGTCCACGCACCCCGGAGCTTCCACGACGACGGCCGGGTGAACTCGATGCCGATCATCAGGCCCCGCCCGCGGACGTCGCCGATCATCTCGAACCGGTCCTGCAGCTCCCGCAGCCGGGCGAGGAGCAGGTCGCCCATCCGCTGCGCGTTGCCCGCGACGTCGTCGCGCTCCATGACGTGCAGGGTCGCGAGGCCCGCGGCCATCGCCTGCGCGTTGGACCCGAACGTGGAGTCGTGGACCAGCACGCGGTCGATGGTCGAGTAGACCTTCTGGAACACCGCGTCGGTGGCGAGCGTGGCACCGACCGGCACGTAGCCGCCGGACAGCGCCTTGGCCGCGGCGACGATGTCGGGCTGCACGCCGTCGTGCTCGTAGGCCCAGAACTCGCCGGTGCGGCCGATGCCGCTCTGCACCTCGTCGGCCACCAGCAGCGCGTCGTGCTCGTGCAGCAGCCGCTGGGCGGCGGCGAGGTACCCCGGCGGGGGGACGGCGACGCCCTTGCCCTGGATCGGCTCGACGACCAGCGCCGCGACGTCGCCACGGGCGAGCTCGCGGCGCAGCTGCTCGACGTCGCCGAGGTCGACCGCGGTGTCGGGCAGCAACGGCCCGAAGCCCTGCCGGAACTCCTTCGCGCCGTTGAGCGACAGCGACCCGGTGGTGAGGCCGTGGAACGCGTGGTCGACGTAGAGGATGCGGCTGCGGCCCGTGGCGTAGCGCGCGAACTTGATCGCGGCCTCGACCGCCTCGGTGCCGCTGTTGCCGAAGTACACGCGGTCGAGGTGCGGGGTGCGGGTGAGCAGCTTCTCCGCGAGCAACCCGGCGAGCGGCCCGCAGTCGAACTGGGTGAGGTCGGCGAGGTCGGCGTCGAGGACGTCGTGCACCGCCTGCCGCACCTCGGCGTTGTGCCGCCCGAGCGCGAACACGCCGAACCCCGACAGCATGTCCAGGTAGTCGGCTCCGTGCTCGTCGAACAGCAGGGCGCCCTCGGCGCGCACGTACGTCTTGTCGAAGCCGATGGTCTGCAGCATCCGTGGCAGCTGCGGGTTCATGTGGGCCCGGTGCAGCGCGTAGCGCTCACCACCGCGCGCGGCCAGCAGGCCGGGCAGGTCGAAACGGCCGGCGGGCGCGGGCGCGGGACCGCCTTCCGGAAGGCCGGTGAACGGGTGCGGGACGGCGGCATCGACCACCCAGGAACCGTACAACTCGGGTGTGACGGGAAAGCGTCAACGGGCGCGCGACTACTGTTTCCCGACGTGGTGGCGCCCGGCGGAACCGATGTCCTCGCCGCACTGGCGGGAGGCGCCCGGGCCCAGGCCGGGGCCGAGAACTTCCCGGTCGCGCTGAAGGTGCTGCCGCGCGGTCCCCGGGAGCAGCTGCTCGCGCTCTACGACTTCGCGCGGTTCGTCGACGACGTCGGGGACGCCGCGTACGAGGTCGACGGCCGCCCGGC
>CAXUNA010000726.1:0-2058 GCA_964252095.1 uncultured Jatrophihabitans sp.
CCTCGCCGGCGACCGCGCCGCCGGCCGCTTCAACCCGGTCGACGTCACCGGCACCCCGCTCGCCGACGTCCGTGCACTGTGCAACGACGCCGTTCTCGGCATCCGGATCGCGTTGCAGGAGGCAACGTTCGTCGATCGCCGCCTCGTGCACCGGTTGCTCGTCCACGAGACCGGGCACGCCGTCGACCGCGCCTTCGGTGGACACGGCCACGGCGTTCCGGCCGGCCCCGGTGGTCAGCCCGATCCGTACGGCCCGGCGGTGCCGCTCGCCCCGGGCGAACCCGACGTGGTACCGCCCGGCCCGCCGCCGTACCCGCCCGCGGGTCCGTTCCTCCCACCACCCGGCCCGCAGCGCAACTCGCTGTTCGCGGGCTGTGTCGCCGCGCTCGGTGTCTGCTGCACCGGGCAGGTGTGCTGCTCGTCGAGCTACGAAGGACCGTTCAGCGGCAAACCGCGCGAGGGCTGCCTGCGGGGGTGCGACTGCTCGGACTGCTGCGACCTCGACTGCTGTGACGGCTGCTGCTGCGACGGCTGCGACTGCGACTGCTGCTGAGTCCTGCGGGACACCGGCCGGCCGAGCAGGGAGGATCAGCGCGTGACCGGGACCGAGGCGGCCGATCGGCGCGAGGCGCCGCCTGCCGGACCGGGGCCGGTGCGCGTCACCGGGCGCTCGCTGCGGGCGGTCGACGGCTGGGTGCCGGTGCTGACGGCGTCGCTGGTCGCGGCCCTGTACACGGCTGTCTCGGTCCGCCGTCACGTGGACCTCGAGACGAGCGGGTTCGACCTCGGCATCTTCACCCAGGACGTGCGCAGCTGGGCGGAGCTGCGGTTCCCGCCGGTCTCGACACTGAAGGGGCCGGACTTCAACCGGTTCGGGGACCACTTCTCGCCGATCCTCGCCCTGGTCGCCCCGGTGTACCGGGTGTTCCCGTCGGCCGTGACCCTGCTGGTCGTCCAGGCCCTGCTGCTCGGTGTCGGCGTCGTGCCGCTGATGCGGTTCGCGTACCGGCGGCTCGGGGCGCCCGCGATGGTCGTGGTCGGCGTGGCGTTCGGGCTGTCCTGGGGCATCGCGAACGCGGCCGACTTCGAGTTCCACGAGGTGGCGTTCGCCGTCCCGCTGCTGGTCATGGCGTCGATCGCGTACGTCGAGCGGCGCGAGCTGGCCGCGGTCGTGTGGGCGGCCCCGGTGGTGCTGGTGAAGGAGGATCTCGGCCTGACGCTGGCCGTGCTCGGGCTCCTCGTCGCGCTCCGGGGTCGACGACGCCTCGGCGCGCTCACCGTGCTCGGCGGCGTGGCGGCCACGGCGGTCGAGTTGCTGGTGATCATCCCGGCCGCGAACCCGGGCGGGCGCAACGACCACGACGGGTACTTCGCCGGCCCGCTCGTCCACGACGCGCTGAGCTGGCCGGGCCTCGACACCCGGGTCACCACGCTGGTCTGGCTGCTGGCGCCGACCGCGTTCCTCGCGCTGCGCTCGTCGGTGCTGTGGCTCGGCGTCCCGACGATCCTCTGGCGCTTCGCCTCGGACCACCCGCCGTTCTGGGGCACGTCGTACCACTACAGCGCGGTGCTGATGCCGATCGTGTTCGTCGCGTTCGTCGACGCACTGACCGGGCACCGCGATCGTGGCGGCCGGGTGTGGTGGCCGCTCGCGGTGAGCGCCGCGGTGACCCTCGCGCTGATCCCGTTCCAGTCGCTCGACGAGGCCCTGCACGCGTCACTGTGGCGGACCACGCCCGACACGGTCGCGATCCACCGGCTGCTGGACCGGATCCCCTCCGGGGTGACGGTGGCCGCGTCGAACGACCTGGCCGCCCAGCTCACGGCCCGGGACGACGTCAGCCTCGTCGGGCGCATCACCCTGGGACCGACCGGTCCCCAGTACGCGGTGATCGACGTCGTGCACGACCAGTTCCCGCTGGACGGCGCGGCCGAGGCGCGGGACATCGCGGACCGGGCGCTCACGGGCGGCTACCGGCAGGTCGCGGCAGCCGGCGGTGTCGTGCTGCTGACCCGGCTGCCCTGACGACGTGGCACGCCGCCGTTCACGCCGCGTGC
>CAXUNA010000727.1:0-2058 GCA_964252095.1 uncultured Jatrophihabitans sp.
GCGGGTCGACCGGCGGCCGGGCGGCCGGTGTTGCCGGCACGCCCCGGAACCGACGGACGACGGACATCGCGCCCGCTGTCATCAACGCGGTCAACAGGACCCACCCGCCGAGCGCCGACGCGGGACGGGTGCGCACCGGGTACGGCGAGCGGGCCACGACGTCGTCGATCCGGAGCCGCGCGACCTCGGGGACACCGGCGCGCGCCTGCAGCGACGTGAGCTCCCGCTGGGCGACGGTGAGCACGAGCCGGCCACCTGCTGCCGCCGCGTCACTGGTCGGGGCCTCGACCGCGATCGTGAGCGCGGGTCCGTATCCCCGGATGTCGCTGCCCCACATCAGACTTCCCTCGCCGATCGCGACGACGGGGTCCCGCAGTCCCGCCCGGGCGAACTCGAGTTGGTCGCCGGGTCCGCCCAGGACCTCGGCCAGCACGCTCGCCGCGCCGTCGGCACTCCCCGAGGCGCGCACGTCACCCTGTCCGTCCGACAGCGGCGGCTCGACGACGAACGAGACCACCGCGAGATGGCTCGGTGCCGCCGTCAGGACCACCACCCCGCCGACGACGACCGGCAGGGCGCACACGACGAGGGCGACGGCCGCGCCCGAGAGTCGGCGCCGCGCGGACGACCGCGCGTGGTGGGCGCGCACCGGCGACCCGTCCCGGTCGTCCCGCGACAGCGCGATCCGGTGGACGGCCCCGGCCGCCCCGACGAGCACGAACAGGATGCCGATGGCCATCGCGAAACCGAACAGGTCGAACGTGGCGGCGTTGACCGTGAACGCGATGATCCCGGCCGCGAGGCACACGCAGAGCGACCGCACCGCCGGATCGGAGGTCCGGCTGCGGACGAACAGGACGGTGGCCGTGGTCCCGAGCAGGAGCGCGAGGAGGGCGCCGAGACCGATCAGCCCGGTCTCGACGGCCGTGCCGAGGTACTGGTTGTCGAGGGTGCGGTAGAGCGACGGCACGAACGTGCCGGGCCCACGCCCCATCCAGAGTGACTCGCCGATGTAGTGGAACAGCGGCGGGTAGTCCTCCTGGCGGCCCTTGGTGCTCGGATCGCTGGAGGCGTTGAGGATCAGGCCGCGGATGGTGCCGAGCAGACCCGGCACGACGAACGACATGGCCACGGTCCCGACGCCGACCGCCACCGTCAACCGGAGCCGCAGGCGGGCGGGGAGCGTCGGGAGGACGATGATCGACACGACGGCGGCGCCGAGGATCCCGCTGCGGGCGACGGCCATCGGCAGGGCCGCGGCGATCACGCCGGCACCGGTCCACCACCACCGCCTCGACCGGGTGTCGACGGCGAACCGGGCGTGGTGGACCAGCAACGGCAACAGGCTCGACAGCACGACCCCGAACTCGATCGGGTGGTCGGTCGTCCCCGTGACGCGACGGAAGTCCCCTCGCGCGAGCACCGTCGCGATCGGGTGGTTCGCCGTCAGGCCGGGGATCGAGACCAGCCGCGCGACGTCGAGGCCGACCGTGAACTGCAGGATGCCGAGCACGGCGACCACCGCGGCGCCGCCGGCGACCACGCGCAGCACGGTCGTGAGCTGTCGCATCGTGGTGAGCCCGGCACCGATGGCGAGGGCGATCCCGCACCACGCCGCGAGCGAGATCATCGCCCGGTCCGAGGAGTTCGCCTCCTCGGCCATCCGCACCGGTCGGCTGGCACCGGCGACGTAGCTCAGCACGAGCGCGCCGGCGAACGCGAACAGGAACCAGCCGACGGGTCCGAGGGCGCGGCGCCGGCCGGTCAGGCGGGCGCCGAGCCAGAGGACGAGCAGACCGACGCCCACGATCTGGGCCGGCGTGCCGGCGGCGCCGAGCGGTTTGACGATCAGTTCGCTGGGGACGCCGAAGAGCAGCACGACCACCGTCGTGACCAGGCCGGTGGCGAGGGTGTCACCGGACGGTCGGTGACGGGCGCGGTCAGCGTGCGTCCCCGGCACCGGCGTCCTGTTCCGAGCGCGGCGGTGCGACGCGGGACGGAGCGGGAGGCACCGGGCCCGGGCGTCGCCGACGCGGCAGCATGGTGCCCGGCCGGGCC
>CAXUNA010000728.1:0-2057 GCA_964252095.1 uncultured Jatrophihabitans sp.
GGGGGAGCTCGTGCCGGTGGCGGTGCGGTGGCCGCGTGAGCTGCCCGAGGGCGGCCGGCACGGGATCGACCCGGCCCAGACCACGGTGCTGGGCGACACGGCGGCCGAGGTGGCCGCGCGGCTCGAGGTCGGCGACGACGTCGTGGTCCTCGGCACCGAGGAACTCATGTACGCGCCGCTGCGGATCGCGGCCGCCCTCGCCGACGCCCGTCCCGCCGCCCGCGTGCGGTTCTCCGCGACCACCCGCTCGCCGGTGCTGCCGGTGGACCGGCCGGAGTACGCGATCCGGCGGGGTATCGGCTTCCCGGCGCACGACACCGCGGCCGGCGACCCGCGCTTCGTCTACAACGTCGACGCCGACGGCCGTCCGAGCGACGTCGTGCTGGTGGTCGACGAGGTGGGGGACACCCCCGCGCTGCACGCCGAGGGTGGCCTGATCGACCAGCTGCGCCGACTCACCGACCGCGTCCACCTCGTCGTGCTGCCCTCGTTCGTGCCGCTGCCCGAACCGTTGCAAGGAGCATCAGGAGTACGCCGGGCGTCAGACGGGCCTGCGCGCCGGGCCGGATTCGGTTCCTACGCCGCCGACGAGGTCTCCTGGCTGCTGACCGACCTCTCCGGCGTCGACCTCGAGGCACCCACCGAGGAGCGCGAGGAGGCGGTGCAGTCCGGTGGGGCCCACTACGCCGAGTCGCTGCCGATCGAGTACCAACCGAGTGCGGGCTACCAACTGCTGTACGAGGCGGCGCTCGCGGCCTCGGTGGCCCGGCTCGCACTCGCGGTCGGCGTCGTCACCGAGCTGGTGCTGGCCGAGCGGGGCGAGCACGTGGTGCTGGCGTCGCTTGCCCGGGCCGGCACGCCGGTCGGCGTGCTCATGCGTCGGTGGGCGGCGTTCGCCCACGGTCTCGACCTCCCGCACCGCGCCGTGAGCATCGTCCGCGGACGCGGACTCGACCAGACGGCGATGCGGTGGCTCGCGGCGCACCACGACTCGGCCGACGTCGTGTGGGTCGACGGCTGGACCGGCAAGGGTGCGATCTCCCGCGAGCTCGAGGCGGCGGTCGCCGAGGCCAACGCCCGGCACGGAACGGCCTTCTCGGCCGATCTCGCCGTGCTCGCCGACCCCGGCAGCTGCGTCCGCACGTTCGGCACGCGCGACGACTTCCTCATCCCCTCGGCGTGCCTGAACTCCACCGTCAGCGGGCTGGTCTCGCGCACCGTCCTCAACCGCGACCTGCTCGCGCCGCACCAGTTCCACGGCGCGAAGTTCTACGCCGAACTCGCGCCGGTCGACGTCTCGAACGCTTTCGTCGACGCCGTCAGCGACCGCTTCGACGAGGTCCGCGACACCGTGACCCGCGACGTCGCCGCGGCCGCCATGTCCGACCGTGAGCCGACGTGGGCCGGATGGCGGGCGGTCGAGCAGATCGCCGAGACGTACGGGATCCACGACGTCAACCTCGTCAAGCCGGGCGTCGGCGAGACCACCCGGGTGCTGCTGAGACGCGTGCCGTGGCGGGTGCTGGTACGTCCCGACGCCGCGGCCGACACCGCCCACGTGCGGCTGCTCGCGGCGGAGCGGGGTGTGCCGGTCGAGGAGGTCGAGGGCCTCGGGTACAGCTGCGTCGGGCTCATCCACCCGAAGTTCACCCGCGGTGCCACCGGCGCCGACGGCACGGCCGCCTCGTGAGTCCCACGGCCACGACGCTCGTCGCCTGCGACCTCGACCAGACGCTCGTCTACTCCGCCCGCAGCGCCGCGGCGCCGGTGGCCGACGCACGGTGCGTCGAGATCTACCAGGACCGGCCGCAGTCGTTCGTCACGGCCGTCGCGGCCGAGGCGATCGCCGCGCTCACCGGAGCCGGGGTGTTCGCGGCCGTCACGTCGCGGACGCGGGAACAGCTCGCCCGCGTCACGCTCCCCGGCCCGCCGCCGCGGTTCGCCGTCGCCGTTCGCGGCGACGGCGTCGAGGACCTCGACTGGTCGCGCGAGGTCGAACGCCGCGCCGCGGAGGGCCCCCCCCTGGCCGCGGTCGCGGCGTTCGTCGCGCAACTGTG
>CAXUNA010000729.1:0-2055 GCA_964252095.1 uncultured Jatrophihabitans sp.
CGCCTGACGTCGGCCTCGACGCCGTCGGTGACGAACCGTTGCACACTGCCCAAGTCGTCGAAGACGACACCGCGCATCGGGTGGTCGAGCGCCTCGAGGTCGAGCCGGTCGACCGGATCGGGCACCAGGGCGTCGATCGCGGCGCCGTCCGCCGGGAGGCCGGTCGTGGGGTCGATCCGTCGCAGCAGCGCCTCGGCCTCGGGCCACGGCGCCGCGACCCGGTCCGGGTGGGCGAGGAACAGCTCGTGGTGGTGGGCGAAGCGCAACTCGGCCGCGATCCACGGCCAGACGTCGGCCCGGAAGTCGAGGTCGCCCCGCGCGGTCAGCCGGGCGACGACGTCCGGGGTGAAGACGGCCGGCAGCGGCGGCGGCGGTCCCTGCAGCGGGTAACCGGTCTTGGAGTGGTGCGGGATCCCGCGCCGGCAGCCCGACCACAGGACCGGTTCCTCACCCGACGGGTGGTAGTCGAACCCCCCTCCGGCCCGGTCGGTGAACCGGCCGCCCCGGCCCTCGGTGAGCAGCAGGGCGATGTCGACGAACGCGAGGCCGAGTCCCCGCACGATGACGTCCTCACCGGCGCGCAGCGACGACCACTCGACGTCGGCGCTGTACGCGGGCAGCACGTGCCGCCGCCCACCCGCCTCGGGGAGCTCGGGCGGATCGACGTCGAGGTGGCCGACCGCCAGCACGACGACGTCCGCCTCGAGGGCCGAACCGTTGTCCAGGACAACGGTGTGCGGTGGGCCGTCGGTGACCTCGACGACCGTGGCGGCGTGGGTCAGCACGGAGACGTCGGGTGATCCCGCCGCCACCGCCCGCCGCAGCACCCAGCCGAGGTACTCGCCCTGCACGCGGCGTTCGGGGAAGGTCGTGGGGGTGACGGACCGGACGAGCGGCAGCAGACCGGGATCGCGGAGTTCGTCCGGGCGGACCTCCCCCACCCACTGCGCGAGGGTCGGGCCGGGGACGACCGGACCCTCCGCGGTCGAGGACTCGTCGGTGAACATCGTGACGTCGGCCGCCATCGAGTTCATCCGCATCAGCGGTGACTGCTCGGCCCGCCAGATCCGGCCACTGCCGGCCGGGTGCGGGTCGACGAGGTGCACGGTGAGCGGTTCGCCCGCCGGGTGGTTCGCCACCAGCCGTTCCACCAGCGACACCGCGCCCGGGCCGGCCCCGACCACCACGACCGTGCTCATCGCAACCCCGGCGGGTTGACCTGCGAGGTCGGGATGGCCGCGGACGACACGCCCCACGCCGCGAGGATCTTGGTGTAGAGCCCGCTCGCGATGACCTGGTTGATCGCGAGTTGCAGGGGTTTCGCCAGTCCGGAGCCCTTGCGGGTGGCGAACCCGACGTGTTCGGCGTTGATGCGCCCGAGGTACTTCAGCACCTGCGGCCGGGTCTGCGCCGCGTACTGCATGCCGATCGCGGTGGACACGAACACGTCGAGCCGGCCCTGCTGCAACGCGAGGGTGTACGCCGCGGCATCGGTGAAGGTGCTGACGGTGAAGGGCTTCAGACCCTGCGCCGCGCACTGCGAGGCCTGGTCCTCCAGTTTGGCGATGAAGGTGGTGCCGACGCTGGTGCCGACCGACCGACCGCACAGGTCCGGCACGAGCGCCTTCACCGTGCCGCCGTCGGGCTGCCACGCGTCGGGCGCGGACGAGCCCAGGAAGCCGAAACCGTCGTCGTAGTAGGTGGTGAAGTCGATCGTCGCCTTGCGCGCCTCGGTCACCCCGAAGTTGCCCTGCCCGACGTCGTACTTGCCGGACTGCAGCCCCGGCAGGATGGAGTCGAAGGTGCCGATCTGCGACTGCACCCGCAGCCCCAGCAGCTTCGCCGCGGCGTCGCGCAGGTCGACCTCCACACCCTGCAGGTGGGCCGGGTCGTTGTCGGGACCGAACTGGATGGGCGGCGACACCCCGTTGATGTTGCCCACCCGCAGCACCCCGCCGTCGCGGGTGGCGGCGGGCAGCGCGGACCGGGCGGCGTCGTCGACACCGAGGGCGCCGATGGCCGCGCGGACCTGGTCACGCCCGGACTGGCTGAGCA
>CAXUNA010000730.1:0-2043 GCA_964252095.1 uncultured Jatrophihabitans sp.
GTGCGCTCGTCGTCGTCGAGGCGGGGGGCGGCGAGGGCGGGCTCCTGGGCCGCCCGCTGCTGCTGCTGCTCCATCCGGTCCTCGACCGCGGGGTCGAGCGTGGTGTCGAACGGGACGATGGTCGCGGCGACGTGCGGGATGCGGCCGACGGCCTCGGCGATCCGGTCGGCGGTGCGGTCGTGCAGCAGCCGCGAGCTCAACCGCGGGAAGGTCCGCCGCGGGAGCAGGATCGTCACCTCGGCGTGGTCCTGGATCACCGTGCGCAGGGCGAGTTCGGTCGAGGCGCGGATGAGCCGGCGGTCCTGGCACTCGACGATCTCCAGCGGCACCCGGTCGCCCAGGCCACGGTCGATCCACGCCCGCTCGAGCCTTGCTGCGACATCGTTGTCCAACATGATGTGCACGGCGCGGATCTCGGTCGGCCGCAGCGAGCCCGCGTAGCGGACGGCGCGGAGCACGGCGAGGTCGAGCCGGTCGACCGCGACGAGCACGACGTGCCGCGGGTAGTGCGGCAGCCCCTTGCCGTCGCGGCGGAACGTCGTCACCAGGTCCAGCGCGCGTTCCTCGCGGCGGTACTGGCGGTTCAGCCGCATCGTCGCGAACCACAGGATCGGGAAGGCGACCAGCACCACCCACGCGCCCTCGGTGAACTTCACGACCGCGAAGATCAGGACGACCAGCACCGAGACGCCGCCGCCGGAGGCGTTGATCGCGAGCTTGTAGCGCCACCCGTTCTCACGGTGGGTGTGGTGGTACTTGGCCATGCCGAAGCCCGCCATCGCGAAGCCGGTGAACACGCCGATCGCGTAGAACGGCACGAGCCGGTCGACGTTGGCGTCGGACACCAGCAGCAGGATCAGCGCGATGACGGTCAGCACGATGATGCCGTTGCTGAAGGCGAGGCGGTGACCGCGGCGGGTCAGCTGGCGGGGGAGGAACGAGTCCTCGGCGACGAAGTTGGCGAGGAACGGGAAGCCGGTGAACGGCGTGTTCGCGCCGGTGAACAGGATCAGCGCGGTGGCGACCTGGACGATCACGAACCCGACGGTCCCGATCGCGCTGTGCCCGAACACCGCCCGCGCCACCTGGCTGATCACGGTGGGCGAGCCTGACGTGTACGGCGTCGCGTGGGTCTCGAACGCCAACCACGAGATCCCGGCGACCAGCGTGCCGAGCATGATCGACATGATCGACAACGTGCGGCGGGCGTTGGGGCCGTTGGGCTTCTCGAAGGCGCTCACGCCGTCGGAGATCGCCTCCAGCCCGGTCAGCGACGAGCCACCGTTGGCGAACGCGCGCAGCAGCACGAAGATCGCCGCGCCGGACAGGATCGGGTTGCCCTTGTCGACGACCGAGATCATGCCCTCGACGTGGCCCGCGTCGTAGACCGGCAGGTTGCCGACGAGCTCGCGCGCGATGCCGATGACGAACACCAGGCCCAGCGACCCGACGAAGAAGTACGTCGGGACCGCGAACACCCGGCCGGCCTCCCGCAGACCCCGCAGGTTGGCGAACGCCAGGATGAAGACGATGACGATCGTGATGGTGAGCGTCTCCGGCCGCAGCGCCGGGATGAGCGACGTGATCGCGGCCGTGGCAGCCGAGGCCTGCACCGCCACGGTCACGATGTAGTCGATGAGCAGGGCGACCGCCGCGATCTGGGCGGTCTTCTGCCCGAAGTTGTCGCGGGAGACCACGTACGCCCCGCCGGCGCGGGTGTAGATCATGACGACCTCGCGGTACGAGAGCGTCATGAGGATCAGGACGACCAGCACCACAGCGGTCATCGGCAGCAGGATGTTGAAGCCGGAGAGGCCGAACGTCACGAGCAGCGCGATGAGGATCTGCTCGGTGCCGTACGCCGACGACGAGATGCAGTCGCTGGACAGGACGCCGAGGGCGACCTTCTTGGACAGCTTCTCGTCCTGCAGTTTCGAGGTGACCAGCGGCGGCCCGAGCAGCACCCGCTTGATGCGGTAGCCCGCGCGCTCGGGGAGGTCGACGAGGTTCGCGATCGAGTCGGGGCTCCGGCCGGGCGGGGTG
>CAXUNA010000731.1:0-2036 GCA_964252095.1 uncultured Jatrophihabitans sp.
ATCGCGAGAGCCACACGCGCAGACCAGCACGCGGCGACGCGAACGGCACCACCCTCGACCCCCCGGCGATCGGCACGATGCCGACGCCTCCGGCCGGCGGCCCGGGCGGACACGGCCCGGGCGGCAAGGGTGGACCCGGCGGGGGCACTCCGCCGTCAGGTGCGCCGTCGGGCGCGCCGAGCGGGGCGCCGTCGGGGGCACCGTCGGGGGCACCCAGCGAAACGCCGTCGGGCGCCCCGACCGCGTCACCGTCGGCCTCGCCCACCGGGTCCTGACGCGACGACTGGGGTCCGGAACCGTGCGGCGCGGGCCGCGCAGCACGGTTTCGGACCCCAGTCGTGCGAACCGACGTGACACCGACCCGATACTGGTGCCGTGTACGTGCCCGCCCACTTCGCACCACCCTCGCCGGACGCCGTCCGCGACCTGCTCGACCTCCACGGCGCCGCCGATCTGGTGACGCCCACCGCGTCCGGGCTGCTCGCCACCCTGCTGCCCTTCGTGCTCGACGTCGGTGCTGACGGCTCGTTGCTGCGCCTGCGGGGGCACCTCGCCCGCAACAACGACCAGTGGCGCGAGCCCGTGACCGGCGAGGCGCTGGTGATCGTCCGCGGCCCGGATGCGTACGTCTCGCCGTCCTGGTACGCCACCAAGGCCGAACACGGTCGGGTGGTGCCGACCTGGAACTACGTCACGGCCCACGTGTACGGCACGTTCGTCGTGCACGACGACCCCGCGTGGACCGAGCAGATCGTCCGCGACCTCACCGCGAAGCACGAATTCGCCCGCGACCCCGGCTGGTCGGTCGACGACGCGCCCGAGCGGTACATCTCCGGGCAGCTCCGGGCGATCGTCGGCGTCGAGGTCGTCATCAGCCGGGTCGAGGCCAAGTGGAAGCTGTCACAGAACCGCTCCGCCGCCGACGTCGACGGCGTCATCGGTGCACTGGGCAACGAAGCACCCGCCACCGCGGCGGCGATGGAAGGGGCGCGCGATGCCGGTCGGTCCTGAGGAGTTCAGCGCGCGGGTGGCGGCCGCCGCCGGTCCGGACGGCCGCCTTCCCGTGCCGGATCTGTCCATGGCGGAATGGGACATCTTCCCGTTCGAGCCCGACGGCATCCGGGTCAAACCGTTGCGCCCATCAACACTGCCCGAGGTGCCGCGCGTCGGCGAGGGCGGGACGGAGTGCGGCGCCTGCACCGCGCCCGCACCGGCGGTGTGGGTCCATGAACGCTGGCGGTTACGCGCCATCGAGGCGGGCGTGCCGCTCGCGCTGATGCTGCAACCGGTGGCCCACCACGACCTCGCCGACCTCCCGGACGACCTGGCCGCCGAACTGGGCCTTCTGGTCGTGCACATCGCCCGGCACGTCGAGGCGCTGCCGCACGTGGCGCGCTGCCACGTCTACCGGATCGGTGACGGCGGCGCCCACCTGCACCCGTTCTTCTTCGCCCGTCCCGCGGGATTCGAGCAGCTGCGCGGCTCGTTCCTCGTGGCGTGGGACGACCTGCTCCCCCGGACGCCCGACGCCGAGCGCGATGCCGACGCGCGCACGGTGGCCGAGGCGCTGGTCGCGTCGTTCGGCGGTGCGGTCGGGGACTGACCGACCCTCAGGCGGCGCGGCGGCCGCGGTCCTCGAGGTCGCGCCGCAGTTGCGCCAGGTCGACACCGGCCTCGGCCAGCACCTTCGCCGCCAGCCCGTGGCCCTCCCGGAGCAGGCCGAGGAGCACGTGCGCCGAGGTGATCTCGGAGCGGTGCTCGTGGTGGGCCGCGCGCACGGCGTACTCCAGGACCTTCTTGCCGCGACGGGTCATCCGGATGCGGCGCGGGCCGCGACGCACCGGCGCCAACGCGCCCTCACCGAACCGTTCCTCCGCGGCGCGCTGCACGGCGTCGAGGTCGATCCCGAGCGTCGCGAGCGCGTCGGCGTCGAGGTCGTCGTCCGAGCCGGACGGCACGTGGGCCGCGATCCGGGCGCGGACGTCGGCGACCGTGACGCCGCGCTCGCCGAGGACGGCGACGTCGGGGCCGCCGCC
>CAXUNA010000732.1:0-2036 GCA_964252095.1 uncultured Jatrophihabitans sp.
GTCGTGCACGCCCGCGCGCGGCTCGCCGCCTCGGTGCTCCGCTGCCCCGGCCGCGCCGACACCCGCGTCGAGGGCCTCGGCCCCACCGCGCTCACCATCACCCTCGCCGCGGTGGGCGACGGCTACCGCATCGCCGCTCAGGCCGTCGGCTGAAAGTCCTCGTCGTCACGCCGCCACCAGGCGTGCTGTCGCCCGTGCGAGTGGTGCGTCTTCAGCGCGAGGTGCGTCGGATCGGACGCAATCGCACGCCACCCCGCTGTTCCGGCGGGACAGCTACGCGAAGGCGTAGTGCAGGGCGCTGTCGACGTCGGTGTGGGTGAAGACGAACCCCGCTGAGGCGAGCTTCTCGGGGACGGCACGCTGCCCGATGAGCACGCCCTCGTCGGCGAAGCCGCCCAGCACGAGGCGCAGGGCGAAACCGGGCACCGGGATGACCTCGGGCCGGCGGAGCACCCGACTCGTGGCGGCCGCGAACTCGCGGTTGGTGACCGGCCGCGGGCCGGTGACGTTGACCGGTCCGGCGAGTTCGTCGTGCTCGATGACGAACCGGATGGCGTCGATCTCGTCGGTGAGGCTGATCCACGGCCAGTACTGCTTCCCGCTGCCGAGCGGGCCGGCGAGACCGAGCTTGGCGAGTGGGCCGACCTTGGCCATCAACCCGCCCTCGGGGGACAGCACCAGCCCGGTGCGCAGGGTGGCGGTGCGCACTCCGGCGTCGGCCGCCTCGGTGGTGGCGCCCTCCCAGCGCGCGACGAGGTCGGCGAGGAACCCGTGGCCCTTCGGCCCGGACTCGCTGACGATCGTGTCACCGGTGTCCCCGTAGAACCCGACCGCCGAGGCCGAGACGAACGTCGACGGCCCGTCGCCGGCCGCGTGGAGGGTGGCGATGGTGCCGGCCAGCAGGGCGGTGGGGTCGAGCCGTGACTCCGCCAGGGTCTTCTTGTAGTCGTCGGTCCACCGCTTGTCGGCGATCCCGGCACCGGACAGCCCCACCACCGCGTCGGCGCCGCGCAGCGCGGCCGGGTCGAGCTCGCCGCGCTCCGGGTGCCACTCCAGCTGCTGGTCCGAGGTGGGGGCGCGGCGGACCAACCGGGTGACCCGGTGGCCCGCCGCTTCGAGCGTGGTGCGGAGGCTGGTGCCGAGCAGACCGGACGCGCCGGCGAGGACGATGTGCACGTTCCGTTCGTACCCGTGGGTGTCCGCGCTCGGACGAGACGCTCAGCTCAGGCCGAGCTCCGCCTCGAAGCTGCCCTTCTCCAGGCGCGCCTTGACGGTGCCGAGGAACCGGGCGGCGTCGGCGCCGTCGACCAACCGGTGGTCGTACGTGAGCGCGAAGTAGACCATCGAGCGCACCGCGATCGTCTCGCCGAACGACGGGTCGGACAGCACGACCGGGCGCTTGACGACCGCGCCGGTGCCGAGGATGCCGACCTGCGGCTGGTTGATGATCGGGGTGTCGAACAGCGCGCCGCGGCTGCCGGTGTTGGTCAGCGTGAAGGTGCCGCCGCCCAGCTCGTCCGGGGTGACCTTGTTGGTGCGGGTGCGCTCGGCGAGGTCGGCGATCTTGCGGGCGAGGCCGCCGAGGTTGAGGTCACCGGCGCCGTGGACGACCGGCACCAGCAGGCCGCGCTCGGTGTCGACGGCGACACCGAGGTGCACGGCGTCGTGGTACGTGACGGTCCCGGCGTCGGTGTCGATCGAGGCGTTGACGTTCGGGTGCTCCTTGAGCGCCTCGACGGTGGCCATCGCGAAGAACGGGTTGAACGAGAGCTTGACGCCCTCGCGGGCGGCGAAGTCGGCGCCGGCGCGCTCGCGCAGCCGGGCCACCGCGGTCACGTCGATCTCGACCACCGTGGTCAGCTGCGCCGAGGTCTGCAGCGACTCGACCATGCGGGCGGCGATGACCGCGCGCAACCGCGAGAGCTTGTCGGTGCGGCCCCGGGCGGGCTTCGGAGCCGGCGCGGCCGAGGTCGCCGCGGCGGCCGGGTTGGAGGCGGTCGGGGCGGGGGTCGACTGCGACGCGTTGACCTCGGCGG
>CAXUNA010000733.1:0-2032 GCA_964252095.1 uncultured Jatrophihabitans sp.
GGCCTGCGCCTCCGACCGGGCCTTGACGGCGGCCAGGTCGACGGCACCGGACATCGCAGCGGTCACGGCCGGGCTGGGAGCGGCGGCACGACGACCTGACGAGGAAGGAGCTCCGGGACGCATGACGTCGATTGTTCCAGTCCCGCCCGCGCCCGTGTCGGCGTGGGCGTTCGCTCTGCGGTGAGCCGCCCGGCCCCGGGGGTGCCGGGCGACCCACCCGTCCGTCAGCGACCCGCGATGTCGTGGATCAGCCCGGCGACCTTCGGCGTGCCGAAGCCGGTGACGTAGTCCCAGCCCGGTCCCGTCAGGTACGCCCCGTTGGTGGCCGGCAGGCCGGTCGCGAGGTCGAGCGAGTTCACGTCGAAGAAGTCGCGGGCGTAGGTCGTCGCGTTCTTGCCCACCCGGTACAGGGCGTAGTTGGCGAAACCGTTGCCCGCTGCACCGTTCGCGCCCTGGACACGGGTCCACATGCCCTGCCACAGCGGGGCCGAGAGCGACGTGCCGCCGCCCCCGCCCTCGGTGAGACCGTCGGCCGTGACGATGTCGTAGCCGTTGCCCGTGACGTCACCGGACTGCGCCGAGACGTCCGAGATCCCGCGGCAGGTCACGGTGGGGTCGTTCAGGCACGGCAGGGTGACGCCGGCCGTCCCCTGCTGGTACGACGGCTCCGGCGTGAACAGTGTCGAACCGCCGCCGGAGAACGCCCAGCCGTACTCGCGGCTGCGGGCGCCCGCGCCGTCGGTGTAGAGCACCGTCCCGCCGACCGCGGTGACGTAGGGCAGTGACGCCGGTGAGTTCGTGATCGGCACACCCTGGTTGACCAGGCCGTTGCCGGCCCCGACGACCGGCAGCGCGACGATCGGGCAGGAACTGCCGGTGTCTCCGGTGGACACGAAGACCGTCTTGCCCTCGGCGGCCGCCTGCCGGGTGATCTGGTCGAGCGTGGCGTCGCTGTTGTTGCCGAGGCCCTGGCTGATCGGCAGCGTCGGCTCGAGCAGCGGCAGGCCCGCGATCGGGCTGACCACCGGGATCGTCTCGCACTCGCCGAAGCTCGCCGAGGCCTGCTTGGGGCCGGTGGTGTCGTCGGTGAACTGGCTGAAGAGCTTCTGCACGTCGGCGTCGGAGAGGTCCTGGCCGAAGTACATGGTCAGCCCGGACGCGTCCGGTGCCATGCCGGTGCTCGCCTGGGTGTCGATGTTCCACTCGGTGGCGCCGGAGTCATCGGTGAAGTCGGTGTCACCGGCGGGGTGCTTGACGGTCACGGGGACTTCCGGCAGCGAGTACGTCTTCTCGAACGTCCGCAGTTCGCTGACGATGTGGTCGCTCTGCCCCTCGCCGAAGACGGCCACGCCCTGACCGGAGCCGCGGTAGGCGCTCGGCTGGTCGTAGACCGACCAGAGGTCCTGCGGCGTGGTGCCGCCGATGCACGTGGTGGCGAGGCAGGTGCCCTGGTTCGTCGAGGCCGGGGTGTGGTGCGACCTGGCCGGCAACGAGTAGGCCTGCAGGGTGTTGAGCCCGGTGACGTTGGTGATCCCGAGGCTGGCGGGCGAGACCGGCGCGCTCGTGTTCGCGACGAAGCTGCGGCCGTCGAGGGCATAGGAGTGGAACGTTGTCTTGAACAACGATCCGATCTGAGCCGTGGTGCCCCGGACGCTGACGATGTCACCGGCCGCCGACGTGCTGTCGACGTGCAGGCCGCCGCCGGCGAGGAAGCCGCGCACCGCCTGCTGCTGGGCCGCCGGCACGCCGAACCGTGCCACGAACTGCGCCGGGCTGAGGAAGTGGCCGTACGCCGCGTTGCCCGGCGTGTGCTCGGCGTCGATGAGCGCCTTCTCGCCCGCGACGTCCGGTCGCTGCAGCGTCACGGTCAGGGCGAGCGGGGTGGCGGCGGCGGCCGAGCCGTGGTCGGTTGCCCTGGCGAGACCCGGCAGCACGTTCTGGGTGACGGTCGAGAGCACCGACGCGGCGGCCGGCGCGGCGGTGGCGACGAGGCCACCGGCGGCGAGTGCGGCGGCCGCGAGGACGGCCGCGG
>CAXUNA010000734.1:0-2028 GCA_964252095.1 uncultured Jatrophihabitans sp.
GTCGGTGACCTCCATGCGCCAGCGCGACACCGGACGCGCGGCGGACAACCCGGCGGCGACGGCGGCGAGCGGCATCCCGCACTCGAGCGCGACGGCCGCCGCGGCGAGGGCGTTCGCGACGTGGTGACCACCGACGAGCTGCAGGGCGACCGGCGCGGATGCCCCTCGGTGGGACAGGGTGAAGCGCGACCGGCCGGACGGGTCGGCGACGACGTCGAGTGCCCGTACGTCGGCGGCCTCGGACTCGCCCACGCCGACGATCCGGGCCGTGGTGCGCGCCGCCATCGCCCGCACGAGCGGGTCGTCGAGGTTCAGCACGGCGACGCCACCCTCTGCTGCAGAGGGCAACGCTTCGACCAGCTCACCCTTGGCCTGCGCGATGGCGGCGCGCGAACCGAACTCGCCGAGGTGCGCCGTGCCGACGTTGAGGACGACGCCGATCCGCGGCCGCGCGACGCCGGTGAGGTACGCGATGTGCCCGACACCGCGGGCCGAGGTCTCGAGCACGAGATAGCGGGTGGCGGGGTCGGCGAGCAGCACCGTGTAGGGGTGGCCGAGCTCGTTGTTGAAGCTGCCGGGCGGGGCCACCGTGGGGCCGAGCCCGCCGAGCAGCTGCGCCACGAGGTCCTTGGTGCTGGTCTTGCCCGAGCTGCCGGTGATGCCGATGACCGTGAGCTCCGGGCCGAACCGGCCGGCGACGTCACGGGCGAGGTCGCCCATGGCGGTGGCGGCGTCGGCGACCAGCACGTGCGGGCCGTCGACCGGGCGGGTCACGATCGCCGCGACCGCCCCGCGTGCCAGGGCGTCCGCGACGTGGGCGTGGCCGTCGGTGTGCTCGCCGTCGAACGCGACGAACAACCCACCGGGGCCGGCCTTGCGGGAGTCGAAGACGGTCGGGCCGGTGACCACCAGCTCGGGGTCGGTGCCGGCGGACAGCGTGCCGCCCACGGCGGCGGCCACCGCGGCGAGCGTCGTGGGGATCACGGGGTGCCGCCCGGGAACCGGTCGTCGAGGGCGGCCCGCAGCATCAGGCGGTCGTCGAACGGCAGCACCACGCCCGCGACCTCCTGACCGGTCTCGTGTCCCTTGCCCGCGACGAGCAGGGTGTCGCCGGGGCCGAGTCCCGCGAGCGCGGCGCGGATCGCCTCGCCGCGCGCCCCGACCTCGACGACCTCGCCGCGCTCGGCGGTGGGCACCGCGAGCGCACCGGCGAGCATGGCACCCCGGATCGCGGCCGGATCCTCCGACCTCGGGTTGTCGTCGGTGACGACCAGCAGATCGGCGCCGCGGGCGGCGACCTCGCCCATGAGCGGGCGCTTGTACGGGTCGCGGTCGCCGCCGCACCCGAGCACGATCGCGAGCCGGCCCGTGGTGAGCGGGCGCAGCGCCGCCAACGCCCCCGCCACGGCGTCGGGCTTGTGGCTGTAGTCGACGACGGCGAGCGGTTCGCCCGCGCGGCTGACCCGTTCCATCCGGCCGGGCACGGTCGCGGCCGACACCGACGGGACGCTCGCAGCCGGGTCGATGCCGACGGCGTCGAGCAGCGCCACGGCGAGCAGCACGTTCGCGACGTTGAACCGGCCCGGAACGGCGCTGGCCGCGGGCACCGCCGTGCCGTCGGGGGTGCGGATAGTGAACCGCGCGGTGCCGTCGGCGGTGAGGGCGACGTCGGTGACCGACCAGTCGGCGCCGTCGCCGGTCGAGCTGAGCGTCACCGCCGCCGAGCCGAGCCGGTCGGCCAGCCGCCGGCCCGCGGCGTCGTCGACGACCACGAGCGAGGGCCCGGTGAGGTTCGTGCCCGACCCGCCGGTGAACAGCGTGGCCTTGGCCTCGAAGTAGGCGTCGAGGTCGGGGTGGAAGTCGAGATGGTCCTGCGAGAGGTTGGTGAACCCCGCGGCGGCGAACCGGGTGCCGGCCGCCCGGCCGAGCACGAGCCCCTGCGAGGACACCTCGGCGGCGACGTCGGTGGCACCGCGCTCGCGCATGACCGCGAACAACGCCTGCAGGTCCGGCGCCTCGGGGGTGGTG
>CAXUNA010000735.1:0-2025 GCA_964252095.1 uncultured Jatrophihabitans sp.
GCGCTGCGTGACGCAGGGGAGTCGCTCGCGGCGGCCGGCGTCCGGGCCCCGGTCCGCAGTGGCGGCTGCACGCCGACGTTCGCCCACACCCACACCGACGTCGTCACCGAGCTCCGTCCCGGCGTCACGGTCTACCTGGACGCGCAGCAGCTCGCCCTCGGCGTGGCGACCCTCGACCGGATCGCCCTGTCGATCACCGCGACGGTCGTGAGCGACGCGGTGGCGGGGCAGGTCGTGCTCGACGCCGGCGCCAAGGTGCTGGGGGTGGACCGGCCGCCGTACGTCGACGGCCACGGCCTGCTGCCCGAGTTCCCGGCCGCCCGGATCGAGCGGGTGTGGGAGCACCACGGCGTGGTGACGATCCCGCCCGGGACGCCGGCCCCGACGCTCGGCGACCGGGTGCGGGTGATCCCGAACCACGTGTGCGCCACGGTCAACCTCGTCGACGAGGTCGTCGTGGGCGACGAGGTGTGGCCGGTCTCGGCGCGCGGTCGCAACACCTGACCTGCTGCCCGTCGTCGGATCGTTCCCCTAGCCTCAGGGGCATGCCGACACCTGCGGTCGAGCTCGTCGTCGGGGAGCAGACCGTCCGGGTCAGCAACCCCGACCGCGTCTACTTCGCCGACCGCGGCGAGACCAAGCTCGACATGATCAACTACTACCTGGCGGTGGGCGACGGCATCGTGCGGGCGCTGCGCGAACGACCGTGCATGCTGCACCGGTACCCCGACGGCACGAGCGGCGAGAAGATCTACCAGAAGCGGGTGCCCAAGGGCGCGCCGGACTGGTTGGAGACGGTCGAGGTCCGGTTCCCGTCGGGCCGCGGCGCCGACGAACTCTGCGTCACCAAGCTCGCCGACGTCGTGTGGGCGTGCCAGATGTCGACCGTCGAGTTCCACCCCTGGCACTCGCGCGCCGCCGACACCGAGCACCCCGACGAGCTGCGCATCGACCTCGACCCGCAGCCCGGCGGTTCGATCGTCGAGGCGCGGATCGTCGCCGAGGTCGTGCAGGAGGCGCTGGTCGAGCTCGGCGCGGTCGGGTGGCCGAAGACGTCGGGCAGCAAGGGCATGCACATCTACGTCCGCATCGCGCCGCGCTTCGGCTTCCGCGAGGTGCGCCGCGGCGCGCTGGCCTTCGCCCGCGAGATCGAACGACGCTGCCCGCAGCTCGTCACCACCGCGTGGTGGAAGGAGGAGCGGACCAAGCCGATCTTCATCGACTACAACCAGAACGCCCGCGACCGCACCATCGCATCGGCGTACTCGATCCGCGGCGGGCCGGCGGGGTACGTCAGCGCACCGCTGCGCTGGGACGAGGTCCCCGACGCCCGGATCGAGGACTTCACGATCGCGTCGATGCCGGCGCGCGACGCCCCGCGCGGCGACCGGCACCCGGGCATCGACCCCGCCCTCTGGGACATGGAACCGCTGCTGGAGTGGGCTAGCCGCGACGAGTCCGACCGCGGCCTCGGCGATGCGCCCTATCCGCCGAACTTCCCGAAGCAGGAGGGCGAACCGCCCCGTGTGCAGCCGTCGCGCAAGAACGCGGCGAACTGGGACGGCGAGAAGCGCCGCTAACCGCGCGGCGCCGTCGAGACGTGCGCGCGTTCGCCCTGCGCGCCGAACAGCGCCACGACCTCGGCGGGTTCGGTGCCGACGTTGCCGAGCCAGTGCGGCTCGCGGGTGTCGAACTCGGCCGCCTCGCCGGGGCCGAGCGAGAGGTCCTGGTCGCCGAGGATCAGGCGCACCTCTCCGCTCATGACGTAGAACCACTCGTAGCCGTCATGGGTGCGGAGTGCCACGTTCGTCGGGGGTTTCTCGGGCGGGAAGATCACCTTGTAGGCCTGGATGCCGCCGGCGCGGCGCGTCAGCGGGATGAAGATGCGGCCGTGTCGCCGCAGCGGGCGCAGGTGGATGCGCGGGTCGCCGGTCGGCGGGGCGTCGACGAGTTCGTCGAGCGCGACGCCGTGGGCGCGGGCGAGCGGGAGCAGCTGCTCGAGCGTTGGGCGGACCCGGCCGTTCT
>CAXUNA010000736.1:0-2024 GCA_964252095.1 uncultured Jatrophihabitans sp.
ATCCCCACCGGTGTGCTCATCGGCGGCACCTGGGGCCCCGGCGGGGGCGGCGACGGCGCCCCGGGAACGGTCGGTGGTGCTGCGCCGCGCGTTCGAGCTGATGGTGGAGCACGCGGGCGACCTCGCGCGGCTGATGAGCCTGGAGATGGGCAAGTCGCTCACCGACGCCAAGGGCGAGGTGACGTACGCCGCCGAGTTCTTCCGCTGGTACAGCGAGGAGGCGGTGCGGATCGGCGGCGAGGTGCGGATGGCGCCGTCGGGGGCGAACCGCATCGTGACGTTCAAGAAGCCGATCGGGGTGTCGCTGCTGCTGACGCCGTGGAACTTCCCCGCGGCCATGGCGACCCGCAAGCTCGGACCGGCGCTCGCCGCCGGCTGCACGACGATCCTCAAGCCCGCCGAGGACACCCCGCTCACCGTGCTGCTGCTCGCGCAGCTGCTCGCCGAGGCGGGCGCGCCCGACGGGGTGGTCAACGTGCTGCCGGTGAGCCGGCCGGGGCCGTTGGTCGAGCACCTGCTCTCCGACACCCGCGTGCGCAAGGTCTCCTTCACCGGGTCCACGCGTATCGGGGCGCTGCTGCTCGGCCAGGCCGCCGCCAACATCACGAGCGCGTCGATGGAACTGGGCGGCAACGCGCCGTTCCTCGTCTGCGACGACGCCGACGTGGATGCCGCCGTCGAGGGCGCGATGCTCGCGAAGATGCGCAACGGCGGCGAGGCGTGCACCGCGGCCAACCGTTTCATCGTGCACCGGTCGGTGGCCGAGGAGTTCACGCGCAAGCTGGCCGAGCGGATGGGGGCGCTGCGGGTCGGACCGGGTGTCGAGGAGGACACCCAGGTCGGCCCGATGATCAACGCCAGGGCCGTCGAGGGGATCGCCGACAAGGTCGACCGCACCGTGGCCGCGGGCGCCCGGGTGGTCGTCGGGGGAACCGCCCCGGACGGTCCCGGCTTCTTCTAC
Source organism: uncultured Jatrophihabitans sp. (assembly GCA_964252095.1). GTDB lineage: Bacteria > Actinomycetota > Actinomycetes > Mycobacteriales > Jatrophihabitantaceae > CAXUNA01. Next base: position 962 of record CAXUNA010000736.1, read on the forward strand.
CCGCCCACCGTCCTCGCCGACGTCCCCACCGATTCCCCCGCCGGCACCGAGGAGATCTTCGGCCCGGTGGCGCCCGTCATCACGGTGGACGACGACGACGAGGCGGTCCGGATCGCGAACGACACCGAGATGGGCCTGACCGGCTACGTCTACACGCGCGACCTCGGGCGCGGGCTGCGGCTGTCCGAGCGGCTCGAGGTCGGGATGGTCGGGCTCAACCGTGGTCTCGTCTCCGACCCCGCCGCGCCGTTCGGGGGCGTCAAACAGTCCGGTCTGGGTCGCGAGGGTGGCTTCGAGGGCGTCGAGGAGTACCTGGAGACCACGTACGTCGCGACGTCCTGGTAGTTCCCCGTGTCGACGGCGGTGCTGCTCGCCGACCCGTTCCGTTCGGGGTTGACGGTCCCGTCGTACGTCGACCTGTCCGCGATCGTCGTCGGCGCGCTGTCCGGCGGGTTGCTGGCCGCCCGCGAGCGCTTCGCGGTGACCGGGGTGCTGCTGCTGGCGTTCGTGTCCGGCCTCGGAGGCGGGTTGATCCGTGACGTGCTGCTCGGGGTGGGGACGCCCGTCGCTCTCACCGATCCGCTGTACCTGCCGGTGGTCTCGGCGACCGCGCTCGTCGCGTTCTTCTTCGCGGGGTGGCTGGCCCGGCTCAACCCGCTGCTCGTCGTGCTGGACGCCCTGGCGCTCGGGCTGTTCACGGTCGTCGGGGCCGAGAAGGCCGATCTGTTCGGGCTTCCCGGGGCATCGGTGGTGTTCCTCGGCGTCGCGTCGGCGGTGGGCGGCGGGTTCATCCGCGACCTCATCCTCGGCCAGGTCCCGGACATCGCCCGGCCGGGCACGGTGAACGCCTTCGCCGCGCTGCTCGGGGCGGTGCTGCTCGTGACGGTCAAACGCGTCGCCGACGTGCCCGCGGGCTACGCCGACCTGGTGACGATCGTGTTCGTGACCGGCCTGCGCCTGCTCGCGGTGTGGCGGGGCTGGCAGATCTCCGGACCGATCGACCTCTCCCGGCGGCTGCCGGACCTCGCGCCGCTCGCCCGTACCCGGGTGCGCACGCTGCGCC
>CAXUNA010000737.1:0-2023 GCA_964252095.1 uncultured Jatrophihabitans sp.
GCATCCGCAGGTGGGTGTGCAGGGTGTCGCCGTTGTCGAAGCGGGTCAGCAGGTGCTTGCCGTGGGTGTCGTGGCCCAGCACGACCGTGCCCGTGAGGTCGGCCGTCGCGTGCGCCGCGACCCGCAGCCGCCCCTCGGCGAGCCGGTGGCCCGTGAGCGCGGCGTCGAGGCGCCGCGCGAGGCGGTGGACGCTGTCGCCTTCGGGCACGGCCGCGACGGTACGACGGGGCCCCACCAGATCCGGCGGACACATCCCGCCTGACGGGGCGACGAGGTGGGTAGGGCGACATGTGCCTGCCGGCGCGCGGATCCCGCTACGGATCCACCCGACGAACCTCGGGACGCAGACAGGAGACCAGACATGGCAGACCTCGCCACCGGTGCACGCGACATCAAGAACAGCGAGAGCACCTCGTTCGCCGACCTCGGCAAGGAGATGTGGGCCTACCTCACCGGCAAGGGTGCGGCGATCAACTACGAGTTCGTCGACATGACCGTCGAGGTGCCCCGCGAGACCGGTCCCGAGACCCCGCGGGCGACGTGGAAGCTCAACGGCACGCTCCGCATCACCACGTCCGAGGGCGTCTCCGCGCAGTGAGTCCGACCGGGTGGGACCGACTCGACCTCGTGGCCGACCTGCGGCTCGAGGTCGACGGCTCACCGGTCACCGTGACGGCGGACGGCACCGAGGTGCTCATCGCGTTGGACGCACCCGACCGGGTCTTCGACGCTGTCGTGGGCCTGCCGCTCCCGATCGGTCTGGACCGGCGCGGTGCGCGGCGGGGCCTCGCCCGGTTCGCGGAGACGGTGGCGGACCAGGGCCTCGACGTCGTCGTGACGGGGCCGTCGGGCGTGCTGGTCACGGCCGGCGTCCACTCCAGCCCGTCCCGGCTCGTCCGGTGGGCCACCGGGACCGACCGGCTCGACCTCGGGCCCTGGGCGGCGGTCCGCCTCCCGCTCGCGATGACGCTGCGCAGCCGGTTGGTCCGACTCGTCGCGGCGGTGCGCGGGCGGATCCGTCGCTGATCCACGGTGATGCACACTGCCGGGTGTGATCCACGCACGACGCACCCGCGACACGGGGTCGACCGGCACTGACGCCGAGCCGGCCGCGGACGGCAGTGGCCGCCGCCGCCGGCCGCGCCGCCGGAAGGCGCCGTGGTGGGAACTGCCGGTGCTGCTCGTCGTGGCGATCGCCGTGGCGGTGTTGGTCAAGACGTTCGTCGTGCAGCCGTTCTCCATCCCGTCGGGCTCGATGGAGCGCACGCTGCACGGCTGCGAACACTGCGACGGCGACCGGATCCTCACCTTCAAGCCGGTCTACAGCATCGACCGCGACCCGCACCCCGGCGACATCGTGGTGTTCCGCGACCCCGGCGGGTGGGACAGCGAACCGCTGCCGTCGGCGCCGACGAACCCGGTGCTCCACGCGCTGAACCGGTTCGGACAGTTCGTGGGCATCGTGCCGCCGCACGAGAAGGACCTCGTCAAACGCGTGATCGCGGTGGGCGGCCAGACCGTGAAGTGCTGCGACGCGCAGGGCGACGTGCAGGTCGGTGACAACGGTCCGGACGGCGCCTTCCGGTCCTTCGACGACGCGAGTTTCACCTATCTCGACAGCGGGATCCCCGAGCAGGGGCATCAACCCGTTCGGGCCGGTCACGGTGCCGGAGGGCCGGTTGTGGGTCATGGGCGACCACCGCGACGGCTCGGCCGACTCCCGCGCCCACTGCGGCGACGAACCGAGCGCGTCGGGGGTCGAGTGCGGCGGTAGGAGCGCGGCCGTGGCGACGTCCTCGACCGTGCCGCTGGGCAACGTCATCGGCAAGGCGGTGGCGATCGCCTGGCCGCCCTCGCGGTGGACCACCCTCGGCACGCCGAAGACGTTCGAGCACGATCCGGTGCCGTCCTCGGCGCCGGACTGGGCCCCGCCGCCCGCGGCGCTGCTGCCGCTCGCCCTCGGCACGGTGACGGCTTCGGGCGTCGGCTGGTCGCGGCGCCGCCGGCGACGACGCGACACCGC
>CAXUNA010000738.1:0-2017 GCA_964252095.1 uncultured Jatrophihabitans sp.
GCGCCGGATCGGGCTGGGACTGTTGCGTTGGACAACAGAAGCTTCCGAGTTGCGCGCCCGACTGGCACTGTGTCACGAGCACCTCGGTGCGCCGTGGCCCGACGTGGCCGACGCCGCGCTCCTCGACCGTCTCGACGACTGGCTCGGCCCCGATCTCGGCCGGGTCCGGCGGACGGCCGACCTCGGCCGGATCGACGTGCCGGCCGCGCTGCGGCGGTTGCTGCCGTGGCCCGCGGCCACGCGGTTCGACGCCCTGGTTCCCGAACGGGTCGCCGTTCCGACGGGGGAGCGGCGGCGGTTGACCTACACCGAGGGTGACGCGCCCGTGCTGGCTCTGCGGGTGCAGGAGGCGTTCGGCTGGACCGACACCCCGACCGTGCTGGACGGCCGCGTGCGGGTGCTGCTGCACCTGCTCTCGCCCGCGGGCCGCCCCGCCGCGGTCACCTCGGACCTCGCGTCGTTCTGGCGGCAGGGGTATCCGCAGGTGCGCGCCGACCTCCGCGGTCGCTACCCACGCCACCCCTGGCCGGACGACCCGCTCACCGCGCCGCCGACCCGCCGCGCATCGCCGCGACGCTAGCGGCCGGGAAGTTGTCGGACCCCGTGGCTAGCGTCTCGACCATGCCGGAGTTCACCCAGCACGATCTGACCGGGCCGGAGTGGTTCGAGCTCGACGACGTGGTGTTCCGCGAGGTCGGCTTCAACCGGGTCGTCATGCGCGGCGTCGACGTCGCCGACCTCGAGATCGACGGCGAGATCGGCCGGCTCGTGGTCAACGGGGTCGAGGTGCGCGACCACGTCGAGGCCGAACTCGACCGCCGGTACCCGGACCGCGCCGCGATGCGTCCCACCGATCCCGAGGGCTTCCGCCGGGCGTGGGACCGCGTGGAGCGGTTCTGGGCCGTTCTCGTGGACGAGGCACGGGAGCTGCCACCCGAGTCGCTGCACGCCTCGGTCGACGGGGAGTGGTCGTTCGTCGACACGTTGCGGCACCTGGTGTTCGCCACCGACGCGTGGGTACGTCGCGCGATCCAGGGCGATCCCGCCCCGTGGGACCCGCTCGGCCTGCCCTGGTCCGGGATGCCCGCCACACCCGGCGTTCCGGACGACCGCACGGCGAAACCCCCGCTCGACACGGTGCTGGCGTTGCGCCGGGACCGGATGGCCACCGTGCGCGACGTGGTCGACGCTCTCACCCCGGAGTCGCTCGCCGAAGACACCGAGCCGGTCGAGGGGCCCGGCTGGCCGCCGCCGGCGAGCCGCCCGGTGGCGCGGTGCCTGCGGGTGGTGCTGGGTGAGGAGTTCCAGCACCACCTGTTCGCGAAGCGTGACCTCGACATCCTCCGCGCACGTCAGGCGTGAGCCACCGGCCGCGCCCGCTCAGACCAGGCCGCCGTTCGTGCGCAGGATCTGGCCGTTGACCCAGTGGCCCGCCGGGCTCGCGAGGAACGCGACGGTCGCGGCGATGTCCTCGGGCCGGCCGAGCCGTTCGAGCGGGACGGCACCGGCGAGCCGCGCGACGTCCTCCTCGGACTTGCCGTCGAGGAACAGGTCGGTGGCGGTCGGGCCGGGCGAGACGGTGTTGACGGTGACGTCGTGACCGCGCAGTTCCCGGGCGAGGATGAGCGTGAGGCCCTCCACGGCGGCCTTGGTCGCGACGTACCCGCCGTAGGTCGGGAACGAGGTGCCGACCACCGAGGTCGAGAACGTGATGATGGCGCCGCCCGGCCGGGTGCGCCGGGCCGCCTGCTGCGCGACCACGACCGTGCCGCGCACGTTCGTCCGGTACATCGCGTCGAGGTCGTCGAGGTCGAGGGCGGCCACCGGGGCGAGCTTCATGATCCCGGCCGCGTTCACGGTGACGTCGACCCCGCCGAAGCGGCTCTCGGCCAGGTCGAACAGCGCGGCCACCGCGGTCTCGTCGGCGACGTCGGCCGCGCGGGCGACCCCCGCGCCCCCCGCCCCCCCGCTCGCGGCGCCCGGCTCGTCCCCCGGGGCGGCGTTTCCCCCGTAGCCC
>CAXUNA010000739.1:0-2015 GCA_964252095.1 uncultured Jatrophihabitans sp.
GTGTGGGCGGTCGACGCCGTCTCCACGGCCCAGGCCGTCGGCCCGGCGAGCCCGCCGATCACGCCGGCCGCCACCGCCAGCGCGACGACGAGCCGGGACGCCCGGGCGGACGCCAGCAGCACGATCGCGACCACCGCGACCGCACCGGCGAGCAGCACGATCCAGCGCAGCCAGGTCACGTAGTCCGCGCGGCCGAGCAGCACCGACGACCACACCGCACCCGCCGCGACGATGCTCGCGAGCACCCACATCGCACCGGGACGCGTCCGGGCCCGCCAGAGCGCGCCGACCGCGAGACCGGTCACCGCGGCGATCGCCGGTGCGAGCGCCACCGTGTAGTACGGGTGGATGATGCCCTGCGCGAAGCTGAAGACCAGGGCGGTGACGAGCAGCCACCCACCCCACGCGATCGTTGCAGCACGCAACCGGTCGGTGCGAGGAGCACGCCAGGTCAGCCAGATCAACGCCGCGAGTGCGATCAGCGCCGCCGGCAGCAACCACGAGATCTGACCGCCCATGTCACTGCCGAACAGCCGCGTGATGCCCGCCTCGCTCGAGGAGAACCCGCCGGTGCCGCCGTTCACCGCACCGTTGTTGCTCCCGCCCGAGAGCCGGCCGATGCCGTTGTAGCCGAAGATCAACTCGAGGATCGAGTTGTCGGTCGAACCACCGACGAACGGTCGCGACCCGGCCGGCCACAGCTCGACCAGCGCGATCCACCACCCCGCGGACACGACCAGCGCGACACCGCCGGCGAGCAGGCTGCGGATCCGCGTCCACCACGAGCCGGGAGCGGCGACGAGGAACGCGCCCGCGAAGCCCGGCACGACGAGGAACGCCTGCATCATCTTGGTGAGGAACCCGAACCCCAGCAGCACCCCGACCAGCACCAGCCAGCGGGTGCGCCCGCTCTCGCACGCGCGGACCGTCGCGTAGGCCGCCGCGGACAGCAGCAGCACCAGCAGGGCGTCGGGGTTGTCGAACCGGAACATCAGCGCGGCCACCGGCGTCACCGCGAGGACGGCGCCGGCGAGCAGCCCCGCGCCCCACCCCGCGATCCGGGTGACGGCCGCGTAGAGGATCGCGACGGCCGCGACGCCCTCGAGCGCCTGCGGCACCAGGATCGCCCACGAGTTGACGCCGAACACCCGCGCCGACAACTCCATCACCCACAGCGCCGCCGGCGGCTTGTCCACGGTGATGAAGTTCGACCAGTCCAGCGAGCCGAACAGGAACGCCTTCCAGCTCTTGCTGCCGGCCTGCACCGCGGCGGCGTAGAACTGGTTGGCCCAGCCCGACGCCGACAGGTTGACCAGGTAGAGCAGGGCCGTCCCGAGCAGCAGTGCACCGAGACCGGCGTGCTGCGGCCGCAGCCGTCGGGTGCGGGACGGCGTGGCCACTCCGTCGTGATCGAGCGGAAGGCCGTGCTCGACCCGGCTTTCTCCGTGATCACCGCGGGGCGGGGTGGTGAGGGTGGTCATGACGAGGCCGCCTTCGTGAGGTCGTAGACCGTCGAGGACCCGACGGTGGTGGCGGTGAAGTGCGCCTCGACCCACGTCGTGATCTCGCTGTTGCCACCGCGCCCACCGCCCATGCCACCACCGGCGATGAAGTAGTGGATGTCGCCGGCCGCCACGTACGCCTGGAACTGCGCCAGGGTCGGCGCCGGGTCCGAGCCGCTGAAGCCGCCGATCGCCATGACCGGCACCCCGCCGGAGGCGAGCTCCAACGCCGCGGCGGTCTGCGATCCGACGGTGGCGGCCGCCCAGCGGCTGTCCGTTGCCTTCTGCACCAGTGCGACGACGGCCGCGTCGGCCGCGTCGCCCCCACCGAACCCGCCACCGCCGGTGCGGGCACCGCCCGTGGCCGCGCCGGTCTCCGAGGGGGCGGTACCGGTGGACGGCGCGCCGTTTCCGGTCGTGCCGCCGGGAAGGCCACCGGCACCGCCGTTACCGCCCGGTGCGGTGCCACCGCCCGGGAACCCACCGGCGCCACCGCCGGGGAACCCGCCGGTC
>CAXUNA010000740.1:0-2011 GCA_964252095.1 uncultured Jatrophihabitans sp.
CCGCGACGACGATCTCCCCCTCGACCGCGACCAGGGTCTCGCGGACGGCGATCCGCGTCGCCGCGACCGCCGGGTGCGGGCCCATGACCGACCGGCTCGAGCTTCGACCGGCGTCAGGCCAGCACGCGGCCGACCCACCGCTTCGGGTCGGCGATCTCGGCCTTGGTCGGAAGCGTCTCGGGCGAGGTCCAGACGGTGTTGAAGGCGTCGACGCCCGCGAGGTCGACGACGGTGCGCACGAACGCGGCGCCGTCGACGTACTGGCGGGTCTTGGCGTCGAGGCCGAGCAGCTTGCGCAGCAACCGGTCCAGCGGGTTGCCGCCCTTCGAGCGGCGGGTGGCGAACCGGGCCTCGATCGCGCCCTGGGTGGGGATGACCGCGTCGTCGACCGCGTTCATGACCCACTCGGCGTGGCCCTCGACCAGCGACATGAACGCGGTGACCCGCTCGAGCACCGCGCGCTGCTCCGGGGACGCGAGCAGGCCCATGATCCCGGCGCCGGCGTCGTCGGTGTGCTTGCCGCGGGCGGCGTCGGACAGCACGCCGACCAGGTCCGACAACCGCTCCCGCACCGCGGACGGGTCGGTCTCGAGGGTGTCGCCGAGGGCGTCGACCTCGGAACGCATGTGCTGCTTCATCCACGGCACGGCCGTGAACTGCACCCGGTGCGTGACCTCGTGCAGGCAGACCCAGAGCCGGAAGTCGACCGGCAGCACACCGAGGCTGCGCTCGATCGCGACGACGTTGGGGGCGACGAGCATCAGCTGGCCGCCGGGCTCGGCGAAGAACTCGAACTGGCCGAGGACCTTGCCGGAGAGGAACGCCAGCAGGGCGCCGACCTGGGTGCCCGTGACGCGGCTGCCGACCTTCGCGGCGATCCGGCCGGGCGGGCGCTGCTCGGTGAGCTTGCCGACCAGCGGATCCATGATCGCGGCCATGCCGTCGGTGTTGGCCTGGATCCAGGCCGGGCGGTCGACGACGCGGGTGGCGGCGGTGACCGGCGGCTCGACCAGGTGGGTGATCTCGGCGACGTGGTCGGCCGCGAGGGCGGCGCTGCGGTAGAGCTCGGAGACGGCGTGGTCGGCCTCGCGGGGCGTGACCTGCGGGTCGTCGGTCCCGACCGCGCCGATGCGCTGCGCGGTGCGCGCCGCGAGGTCCCAGTCCACGAGCGACGCCATGGTCGTCACCGTACGGGAGCAGGCCCGGTGACGCGGGGCTACGACAGACCGGAGAGGGCGGCGGCCACGGCGTCGAGCGCCGACTCCGCCTGCAGGGTGCCGTCGTAGGTGGGGGTCACCCGGTCCGCGAGCAGGGCGAAGGCCAGCAGCCGCCCCGACCTCGTGACGACCAGACCCGACAGACACGAGACGCTCGTCAGCGTGCCGGTCTTCGCCCGGACCCGTCCGGCGCCGCTGCTCTCGGGCGCGGTGAGATAGCGGTCGCGCAGGGTGCCGTCCCAGCCCGCGACCGGCAGCATCGCGACGATCTGGCGCAGGCCGTCGGTCGAGGCGACCTTCGCGAGCACGCCGGTGAGGTCGGCCGCGGTGAGCCGGTCGTCGACCGACAGCCCGCTGGCGTCGACCATCCCGGTGCCCACCACCGGTAGGGTCGAACGGATCGCGGCGGCCGCGCCGGTGAAGCTCGCGATCCCGCCCTGGTGGATCGCGACCAACCGCCCCAGCACCTCGGCGAGGACGTTGTCCGACTCCTTGAGCATCTCGCGCACGATCACCGCGATCGGTGCAGACTGCACCGATCCGAGCAGCTTGGCCGTCGGGGCGGACCGGGCGGTCGCCCGCTGCACCGGCACGTCGGGCACGCCCAGGGCCGCGGCGAGCGCCTGTCCCGCCGCGAGGTCAGGGGTGCCGGACCGGACGTCCGCGGTCGGGGTGTCGCGGCCACCGTCGACCATCGCCGCGGTGATCGGGGCGCCGTACTCGCTCGGCGCGTCCTCGGGCGCCCAGCCGGCGGCCGTCGTCGGACCGGAGAACGCGGCACCGTCGACGTACAC
>CAXUNA010000741.1:0-2008 GCA_964252095.1 uncultured Jatrophihabitans sp.
GTCTACCAGTCGTCGTTGGACGCCGACCGGCGCTGATCCCAGACCGCCGGAGGCCTTCCCCTGGACCGGGCGACGGGAGACGATGCGGGCGTGCCGAACCCCCGACGCCGATTCCGGCGCGTCACGCTCACCTGCCTCGCCGCCCTCGCGCTGCTCGCCGCGCCCGGCCTGGTCGCCACCGCCGCCGCGTCACCGACCGGTGCCGTCGCCGCCACGACGACCGATCCGACGTCGGCGGGCGGTGAGTCGCAGCCGGTCTACTCGTACGCGAAGGCGATCCGCGAGCACGTCGTGGTCACCAGCCCGGTCGACAGTGACGGCGACGGCAAGGGCGACGCCATCGCCGTCGACATCGTCCGGCCGAGCGAGCCCGCGGCGCTGGCCGCGAAGGTGCCGGTGATCATGGAGGCCTCGCCGTACTACGCGTGCTGCGGGCGGGGGAACGAGGACCAGCTCAAGGCGTACACGTCCGGCGGCACGGTGAAGTCGATGCCCCTGTACTACGACAACTACTTCGTCCCGCGCGGCTACGCGTTCGTCGCGGTCGACCTCACGGGCACCGAGAAGTCGAAGGGCTGCCCCGACGTCGGCGGGCCGGCGGAGATCGCCGGCGCCAAGGCGGTGGTCGACTGGCTGAACGGGCGGGCGTCCGCCGTCGGGACGGGCGGGGCGGTCCGCGCGACCTGGACCAACGGCAAGGTCGGCATGATCGGCAAGTCGTGGGACGCGACCATCGCCAACGGCGTCGCCGCCACCGGCGTCGCGGGCCTCAAGACCATCGTCCCGATCGCGGGGATCTCGAGCTGGTACAGCTACGAGCGGTTCAACGGGGTGCTGCGCTCGACCGACTACCAGTCCTACCTCGCCGACACCGTGAGCGGCCGGCCGGACGCGGTGTGCGCCGCGAAGATCGCCGCGGACCAGGCGGCCTCCGACGACGCCACCGGCAACTTCAACGCGTTCTGGGACGCCCGCAACTACCGGACGTCGGCCGGGAACGTCCACGCCAGTGTCTTCGTCGTGCACGGGCTCAACGACCTCAACGTCACCACCGACCAGTTCGCCACCTGGTGGGCGGGACTCGCCACGCACGACGTGCCGCGCAAGATCTGGCTGTCGCAGGAAGGGCACGTCGACCCGTTCGACTACCGCCGCGACGTCTGGGTCGACACCCTGCACGCGTGGTTCGACCACTGGCTCAAGGCCGTCCCGAACGACGTCATGACCCAGCCGCAGGCCGACGTCGAGCAGGCGTCGGGGACGTGGACGACGTCGACGAGTTGGCCCGCTCCCGGCGCGGCCGCTCAGGTGCTGGGGCTGAAGGCCGGCACGGCCACCGGCGCCGGCACGCTCGGCGCCGCCGGCGGCACGGTGACGGTCGAGGACGCGCCGCACCTCGACGAGGCGACCGCCACCGCGTCGCCGAACACGACGGTCGCGGGACGCGCGGTGTTCCTGTCGGCCCCACTGACCGCGCCGGTGCGCATCTCGGGGACGAGCGTCGTCACGGTGCGGGTGCGGGTGAACCGGCCGACCACCGAGATCACGGCCAAGCTGGTCGACTACGGCACCCAGAAGCGGGTGGACTACCTCAGCCCGGGCTCGGGCATCGTCACCGGAACCACCCGTGACTGCCAGGGCTCGTCGACGGCCACCGACAGCGCCTGCTACCTGACGTCGTCCGAGGTCTTCACCACCAGCGCGGTCGACGTGCTGACCCGCGGCTGGATCGACTCCGCCCACGCGGGGAACCTCCGTGCCACGAAGCCGGTACCCACCGGGACGTACTCGGACGTCACGGTTCCGCTCGACGCCCACGACGCGCTGGTTCCCGCCGGGCACGTCCTCGGGCTCGTCCTCACGCTGTCCGACGAGCAGTACACCTCGCCGCAGGCCGAGGGGGCGACCGCGACGTTCGACCTCGCGCACAGCTCGCTCACCATCCCGGCCGTCGGTCCGGGTGTGCCGGCGGCGACGCAGCTGCGGCAGGCGGCAGCGCTGCACGCCC
>CAXUNA010000742.1:0-2006 GCA_964252095.1 uncultured Jatrophihabitans sp.
GTTCAGCTCGAACGAGGGGTTCTCGGTGGTGGCGCCGACAAGAAAGATAGTGCCGTCCTCCATGACCGGGGAGGAAACTATCCTGCTGGGCCCGGTTGAACCGGTGGATCTCGTCCACGAACAGCAGCGTGCCGCGCCCGACCAGCCGTCCGCCGAGGCGCGTCGTCAGCAGCCCGAGGTCCACCGGTTCCCGCACCTCGGGGCGAGGGAGGGACGGCACGGGGACGGAGCGTACCGAGCGGGTCCGGGCGGCCGTCCGGATCACTGCCCGAGGATCAGCGGGATGTGCCGCGACGACGACCCGGTGGGTGGGATGCGCGCGTGTTGCAGTTCGAAGGTCGCGATGCGGTGGAACAGCGGCGCGGCGACGTCGCCGCCCTCGAGACCGTGGGCCGGGTTGTCGACCATGATCGCGACGACGAACTGGGGGTCGTCCGCGGGCACCATGCCCGCGAAGGTGTCCCAGTAGACCGAGTCGCTGTACTTGCCGTCGATCGCCTGCTGCGCCGTGCCGGTCTTGCCCGCGACCCGGTAGCCCGCGATCGCGGCCTTCGTGCCGGTGCCGCCCTTCTGGGTGACCATCTCGAGCATCGAGCGCAGGGTCTCGGCCGTCTTGGCCGAGACCACACGGGTGCCGGCGGGCGTGCCCGTGGTGGTGACCGCGCCCGCGGAGTCGGTGGTCGACTGGACGATCCGCGGCGGGATGCGCACCCCGTTGTTCGCGATCGTCTGGTACATCCCGGCCAGCTGCAGCAGCGTCATGCCGACGCCCTGCCCGATCGGGAGGTTGGCGAACGTCGAGTCCGACCACTGCGACGGCGGCATGAGCAGACCCGGCGACTCACCGGGCAGGCCGATCCCGGTGAGCTGCCCGAGGCCGAACGCCTTCATGTAGTCGTAGAACGTGCTCTTGCCGACCTTGTTCGCGATCTCCAGGGTCCCGACGTTCGAGGACTTCGCGATGACGCCGGTCGCGGTGTAGGTCTGCGGCGGGTGGTACCAGGCGTCGTGGACCGTGACGCCGCCGGTGTCGATCGAGTCCGGCACCGTCAGCGTGGACGTCGGGGTGATGAGGCCCTTCTCCAGCGCGGCCGAGAAGGTGACGATCTTGTTCACCGAACCGGGCTCGAAGGTGTCCTCCACCGGCGGGTTCAGCGCCTTGTTGTGCGCGTAGAACGGGTCGAGCGTCGCGTTGTCGGACGAGTCGTACGTGCCGTTCGCGGCCATCGCGAGCACCTGGCCGGTCTTGCTCATGACGACGACCTCGGCGCTCTCGGCCTGCGACGCCGTCACCGCGGCGTCGACCTCCTGCTGCGCGATGTACTGCAGGTCCTGCGAGAGCGTCAGCGTCACACTGCCGCCGTCGACCGCGGGGACCAGTTCGGTCTGCCCGCCGGGGCTCGGGTTGCCCTGGCCGTCGTTGGGGTAGGTGATCGACCCGTCGCGGCCCTTGAGGATCGCGTTGTAGGTGTCCTCGATGCCGGCGCCGCCCGCGCCGTTCTCCTGGACCACGCCGACGACGTTCGCCCCGATCGTCTTGCCGGGGTACTGGCGCACGGTGGTGCTCTGGTCGAAGACACCGGTGAGGTCCAGCGCCCGGATCTGCTGACCGACCACCGGGGCGACCGAGCGGGCGATGACGGCGAACCGGTTCTGCGAGAGCAGGTTGCGGTAGATGTCCTGCCACGGCAGCGCCAGGATCGGTGCCAGCTGCTGGGCGACCTTCTGCTTGTCACCGGCCTTGATCAGGCTGGGGTCGGCGGTGATGTCGCGGGCGTCCTCGGTGAACGCGAGCGGCACGCCGTCACGGTCGTAGATCGTGCCGCGGTGTGCGTGCAGCGCGATGGTCTGGATCCGCTGGGCGGCGGCGGCGCTCGCGAGGCCGCGGCTGTCGACGCCCTGCAGCCAGACCAGCCGGCCGGCGATGACCAGCAGCGCGACCATGACGAAGGCCAGAGCGACCCCGGTGCGTCGTTCGAAGACCCCGAGCCTGAGCGGCTTGCGCA
>CAXUNA010000743.1:0-2002 GCA_964252095.1 uncultured Jatrophihabitans sp.
GCGTAGCGGCCGGCCACCTGCTCGAAGACGGCCGCCGGGTCACGGAGGCGGGGCAGACCGTCGAGCAGCTGCAGACCACCGAGGTCGAACGACGGGTCGGCGAGCCGCGACGAGCCGTGCTTGCCGTGCGGGTACCAGGTCGAACGCCGCCGCAGCAGGGCGAACAACGCGTCCTGGGTCGGTCCGTCGATCGCGTCGGGGAGCGCGGTGACCGCCGGGCCCAGCTCGGCCGCCGCGACGACCCGGATCCGGTCGTCGGACAGCGGCTTCGTGACACTGACCGTTGCACCGTGCACAACCAACACGACGTGCACGGGCATGCCGTCGGGCGACCGGGTGCCGACGTGGTCCGCGACCTTGCCGAGGTGGCCGACGATCTTCTGCCGGACGCCGTCGAACTCCACGACGTCACCACCCGCCGTGACCTCTCCACCCGGGACGTGTTCCGAGAGCACGACGACGACGCCGGCCGGGCCGACGAGGACGTGGTCGAGCCGCTCGGCGTAGCGACCGCTCGGCACGCTGTGCAGAGCGACCCAGCCACCGGGGAGTGCCGCGACGGTCTCGGCGATCGCGGCGGCGCCGGCGGCGGCGGTCTGCCACTCACCACGTTCGTCGCGCTCCTGACAGACGGTGCTGGCGAAGTAGAACAGCGGCGACTCGTCGACGCAGCGGAACGCCCGTTCGAGCTCCCAGACCCCCGCCTGGTGCGACGAGAGGTCCTTCGCGGCCGGCAGTTCCGGGCGGCGCGCGAGGCGGAAGTCGGTGACCGCACGCCACAGCAACGGACGCAGACTCTCTGTTGCGGTGTACAACGTTTCGTCGACCAGGTCGAACCACCCGAGCTGCCGTCCGCTCGCCGTGGAGACGTACAGCCGGTCGAGATCGCCACGGCGCCAGTGTCGGACGATCGGCGTGAACATCGGGGGCCTCCCACGGCACGACGTTGCTGTTCGGTTGGCGTGAAGCTACGTCCGATGATCAAGCTCGGCTAGTCGAAGGGTCAGAGGTTTCCCGCGGAGAAGTTCACGGCGCGCCGAGGGTCAGCCGGACCACGCCACCTCCACCCTCCGGGCGTTCGACGGTGAACGATCCCCCGCTGTTCTCGGCACATCTGGCCGCGATGGACAGCCCGAGCCCGGTCGACCCACGGTCGCTGCGGCCCCGGACGCCGGCGCCGTCCGGGATGCCCGGCCCGCGGTCGGTGACGACGAGCTCGGCGCCGGTGACGGTCGCCGTCAGGTCGACCCGGAAGTCGGTGCCCTCCGGCGTGTGGGCGAGCACGTTCTCCACGAGCGCGTCGACGGCCGCGGCGAGATCGGACGCGGCCGCCCGCACCAGGACGCCCCGGGGCGGCAGGACGACGTCGACCCTCCGACCCTGGTCCTCCGCGAGCGCCGACCAGAAGTCGGTCCGCTCGGCCACCACCGCGGTGGCGTCGCAGGACGGAACGAGTCCTTCGCGCTCGGCCCGGCGGGCCGCGCGGATCACCGCGGTCAGCGTGCGTTCGAGGGTCGCGGCGTGCTCCCCGATCCGCTCGGCCTCGACGGGATCGGTGAGGGTGTCGGCGTCGAGGCGCAACGCGGTGAGCGGTGTCCGCAACCGGTGCGAGAGGTCCGCGACGGTCTCGCGTTCCTCGTCGATGAGTTCGTCGATGCGGCCGGCGAGCCGGTTCAGCGCGGCACCGACCTCGGCGACCTCCCGTGGCCCGGTCGTCGGGGCGCGGGCGTCGATGTCTCCGCCCGAGAGGCGGTGCGCGGCCGTGGCCGTCTCGGTGAGCGGGGCGCTGATCCGCCGGCTGACGAACACCGCCGCGGCCGCCGCCACGAGGAGCAGGAACGCGCTCGCGCCGCCGAGCAGGGCGAACCACCCGGTGGCGCCGTTCGACAACCGGGCGTCGGACTCGAACACGGCGACGAACACACCGGCGTCGCGGTTGAACCCGACGCCCAGCTGACCCCCGGGGACCGACCGCAACCCGCCGGGACCGCCGGGCGCACCC
>CAXUNA010000744.1:0-1650 GCA_964252095.1 uncultured Jatrophihabitans sp.
GGGCGGTGAGGGTCGCCTCGTCCTCGGCGTCGGAGTGGATGTCGATGCGCCAGCCGGTCAGCCGCGCGGCGAGCCGGGCGTTCTGCCCCTCGCGGCCGATCGCGAGCGAGAGCTGGTAGTCCGGCACGACCACCCGGACCGCCTGTGCCGCCTCGTCGACGACCCAGGACCGCTCGGCGCGGGCGGGCGAGAGCGCGTTGCCGACGAACGTCGCCGGGTCCTCGGCCCAGTCGATGATGTCGATCTTCTCGCCGGCCAGTTCCGAGACGACGTTGCGCACCCGCTGGCCCATGGGGCCGATGCAGGCGCCCTTCGCACCGAGGCCCTGGACGTGGCTGCGTACGGAGATCTTGCTGCGGTGCCCCGCCTCGCGGGCGACGGCGGTGATCTCGATGCTGCCGTCGGCCAGTTCCGGGACCTCGAGCGCGAACAGCTTGGTGACCAGCGCCGGGTGGGTGCGGCTCACCGTCACGGAGAGGCCGCGACCGCCACGGGCCACGCCGACGACGAGGAACTTCAACCGGGTGCCGTGCTCGTACTCCTCGCCCGGCACCTGCTCCGACTGCGGCAGGACGGCCTCGATCTTGCCGATGTCGACGACGACGAGGCCGCGCTCGCGGGCCCGGGCGTCGGCCTGGACGACGCCCGAGACGATGTCGCCCTCCTTGCCGACGAACTCGCCGAAGTGCTGGTCGGCGGTGGCGTCCCGCAACCGCTGGGTGATGACCTGCCGGGCGGTCTGGGCCGCAACCCGACCGAAGTCGTCGGGGGTGTCGTCGTACTCCTCCACGACCGTGCCGTCGTCGCCGAGGTCCTGGGCCCACACGGTCACGTCACCGGTGGAGCGGTCGATGGCGACCCGGGCGTGCGGCATCGAGAGCGGGGCGTGGCGGTAGGCCGACAGCAGCGCGCTCTCGAGGGCGTCGACGAGCAGGTCGAGGCCGATCTCCCGTTCGCGGGCCACGCTGCGCAGCGCGGCCATGTCGAGGCTCGGCATCAGTGGTCCCCGTCCTCGTCCTCGGGCTCGTCCTCGGGCTCGGCCTTGCCGCGCGGGTCCTCGGCCTTGCCGTTACGGTTGAACTCGACCTGCACCCGGCCCCGGCCGAGGTCGTCGACCGCGTACTCCTGCGCGACCCCGTCGACCTCGAGCACGACGCTGCTGCCGCTCGTGTCGACCACGCGGCCGGTGAACCGGGTGCCGTCGGCGGCGGTGCTGGTGCTGACCAACCGGCCCTTGGCCCGGCGCCAGTGGCGCAGTTCGGTGAGCGGACGGTCGACGCCGGGGCTGCTGACCTCGAGGGTGTACGCCGCGCCGGTCTCGCCGCCGAACGGGGTGTCGCTGGCGTCCAGGGCGTCGGCCACGGCACGGCTCACGAGGGCGATGTCGTCGAGGTTGACGCCGTCGTCGCCGTCGACGGTGACCCGCAGCAGCGAGCGACGTCCGACCGGGGTCACGACGATGTCGTCGAGTTCGAATCCCACGCCGGCGATGACGGGTTCGAGCAGGGGTTTGAGGTCTGTGTTCCTGTCAGAGCCCCGTGGCGCTGGCATGCCGGTTCTCCCCCGTGTCGAGTTGTCCGGCCGCGTGCGGCGACCGAACGACCATCCTAGCGGCGGTTCGGCTGTCGACATCGCCGGTCAGTCTCGCAT
>CAXUNA010000744.1:1660-2002 GCA_964252095.1 uncultured Jatrophihabitans sp.
TGTCGACAGCCGACCCGCCGCCCGCACCCGAACCGGGTGCCGACGGCCGCGGTGTCTCCCGCCGCGTGCTCCTCGGCTCGGGGCTGCTGGTGCTCGGCGCGGTCGGCGGTGGCGTGGCGGGTTTCGTCGCCACCGATCCGCGGCGCGCGCCGGTGCCCGACCCGGTGCCGCCCGCCGACGTCCTCGCCGCGATCGCCCGGGAGAACACACTGCTCGCGACGTACGACGCGGCCCTGGCCGGCGGCACGAACCCGCTGTGGACGGCGCTGCGCTCCGAGCACGAGGCGCACGCGGCCGCCCTCACCGCCCTGCTGCCGGACCCGGCCACGCCGTCGTCGCCGC